>JAWXUJ010000052.1:0-7758 GCA_044432765.1 Eubacteriales bacterium
GGGCACCTGCCAGGAATATCTGCCCTATGGTCGCGTTTTGACCGGGGAAAATGGAGATTTCATCGCCGTGGTGGAAGACCGGGATTGCACCCCAGAGCAGAAGGAAATTCGGGACTTGAACGTGGGCATCTATGCCTTTGACTGCAAGTGTCTTCTGGAGGGCTTGTCCCGCTTGGAGAACAAAAATAGCCAAAAAGAGTATTATTTGACCGATGTTCCCGCAATTATTCAATCTTTGGGCGGAAAAGTCAAGGTTTTCTCCGCAGAGCTAAACGAGCAAATCATCGGGGTCAACACCCCCGACCAGCTGGCAGAAACAGAGCGTTATCTGCTGGCGCGTCAATAAAAGGGACTGTAAAAAACTGAAATTGCACCGGTAGGGGAGCGCTCTGCTCCTCCCTATGCTTAAAATCTCCACCATTTTTTGAAAGATGGTGGAGATTTTTCGTCTGTTCGGGGCTGTAAAAAAACCAGTTCACTTGAAACTTTCGGGACGATGTGGGCATCGTTCCCTACGAGGGCAGAGTGGAACTCTGCCTCTACCAGGCTGCGTGGGTTTTTTTACAGTCCTTTTTTATTCTTTTGTGTAGGTTTGGACGAAGTCCAGGTAGGTGGATTCTGGGAGGGGGCGGGCGTAGTAGTAACCTTGGGCGATGTCGCATTGGAGGTCGGTTAGGAGCCGTTCTTGCTCTTGGGTTTCCACGCCCTCTGCCACGGTGGTGATGCCCAGGCTGTGGGACATTTGGATGATGCTGTCCAAAATGGACGTACCACGGTGGGTGATTTCCTGGGTGCCCAGGAAGACTTTGTCGATTTTTAGGACATCAATTTCCATGTCTTTCAGCCGGTTTAGGCAGGAGAGGCCGGCGCCGAAGTCGTCCATGGAGATGGTGAAGCCCTCTTTCCGCAGGGCTTCCGTCTGCCGCGCCACGATGTGGAAGTCGTGGATGATGGCGCTTTCTGTGATTTCGATTTCCAACCGGTTGGGGGCGAGGTTGTGACGTTTTAGGATGTTCAAGATTTCTGGCACCAGGTTTTGATCCAACAGGGTGTAGCCCGACAGGTTGACGGAGACTTTGGGCAGGGCGGGGTTTTGGCGACAGAAGGCGCAGACCTTGTCGATGACGTAGTAGTCCAGGCGGGAGACGAAGCCGTTTTCCTCGAAAATGGGGATGAAGGAGTCGGGGGGAATCAGGAGGCCGTCTGGCTTATACCAGCGCACCAGGGCTTCTGCGCCCACGATTTCCTTGGTTTGGAAGTGGATTTTTGGCTGATAGTGGACTTTGAATTCCTGGTTTTCCATGGCGGCTTCCATGGTGCTTGTGACTGCGTTTTTTTGTCGCAGTTCGCCTTGAATGTCGGAATTGAAGAAGGAGTGGGTTCTGCCGTAGATGTTTTTGCTTCGCCGACGGGCGATGTTGGCGCAGTCGATCATATAGGGCATGGGCAGGGTGGGGTCTTCCACCACGTAGAGGCCGATGCTGGTCATGAGCCGATAGTCGGCGCCTAGCAGTTCGGTGAATTGAGAGGACATTTTTTCGTCGAAGCTATTGCGATAGGACTCCACGTTGGTATCGTCCACCGGGCCGTGGAGGAGCAGGAGGAAGTTGTCGGCGAAGGAACGTCCCATGAGTACGGTGTGGACGGAGACCTCTTGGATTTTTTTGGCAAAGAGCTGAATCACCTGGGTGCCCACTTGGTAGCCGAAGATTTCGTTGATGGCTTTGAAGTTGTCGATGTCCACGGCGATGACGGTGAATTCCCCGGGCTGGCCTGTGGCGATGCGTTCTGTGGCAGCTTCGATGAACCGGCGCTCGGTCATGAGACCGGTGACGTTGTCCACATTGAGGGCGGTTTCCAGGATTTTGCGCCGGCTATGGGTGATTCGGATGATGATGAGGACACCAATCAAAATCATGACCAAAAGGGCGATGAGAATGTTGATCATATGGGATTGGAAATAGGACCAGGCGGAGAGGGCGGGGTCCATGGCGGTGGTTGCGGAGAGGAGCATCAGGCCATAGACGTATTCCTGTTCCAAGTCGCCCAGAATTTCATCAAAGGCATCGATTTCCCCTTGGGACATATCTTCGTGGAAGAGCATTTGCAAGTCCACGGACAAGTCGGTGGTATACAGGGAAACCTGGTCGACATTGGCTTGAAGGCCGTTGGTTTGGTTTGCCACCAGGTTGGTGATCAGGAGATAGTCCAGGGTGCCGTTGCTGAAATCCTCCACCATGCCGTAGTAGTTGGCATAGCTGGTGACGATGGAACCGGGCAACTGTTCCTCCACCATTTCGTCGGTGATGGAGGCGTAGTTCAGGTAGCCCACACGGGCATTTTTCAAATCCAGGGTGTCAGAGAAGCCCATGGCCATCATTTGGAGCTGGGTATAGGGGGCACTGGCGATGGAGTTTTGCGCCAACTGGTCATCGGCTAGGATGGACAGGCTGATGTCGATTTTGGTGTTGGTGGCGACAGCCTCTTCGATGGAGATGTATTCCACTGTGATGCCGGCGGTTTGGGCGATGTAGTCCATCACGGCGATGCCCATGCCGGTTAAGTTGCCCTCATCGTCTATGTAGCTAAAGGGCAGATGGTCAGCCGTGTAGCCCACGGTGTAGACCCCTTTGTTTTGAAGGGGAGACATCCGCGGGGTGGTGGACTCTGTGGCCTGTGCCATGGGGGACAGGGCATAGAGTAGGTATATAATTCCTATGATAAATAGGGGTATTTGCCGATACAAAAGACGCAATGACCGCATATTTGACATGGTTGTCACTCTCACTTTTTCGCAGAATCGTCTTCAATGGCGAATTCTCGACGATATTTTGGGTGGAAAATTGGGGATTTCATGCCGAAGGTGGCATATTGCTCTGATTTGACTTTGTACATGAAGTTGTCAGCCTCTTCGATTTGGGACATGATGTTGCAGTCGCCCTCCCGCCAGGAGTAGCCAATGGCGGCTCTTGGTTCGCCGCCCACCACAATGGCGGATTTCAGGGCTTCTAGCTGTTGGTGGAAGGTATCCTGGGAGTGGTCGGTGATCAGTGCCACAAATTCATCCCCGCCAATGCGGTAGACGGAGCCTTGGAAGTGCTTGCGAATGAGACAGCTTATGGACTGGATGCGGTGGTCGCCGGCTTTGTGACCGAATTGGTCGTTGATGGCTTTGAGGCCGTTTAAATCCACATAGAGGACACCCAGGGCTTGGGGCGGGGTTTCTTCTAATTCCTCAAGCCGTTGGTTGTAGCTGTGCCGGTTTTTCAGGCCGGTGAGACTGTCGTAAAGGCTCATTTTGTTCAGTCGTTCCAGCTGTTCATTTTTGTCGAAAAAGTCGGCGATGAAACTGGAGGCCGCCCGAATGACGTAGGTGTTTTTCACGTTCTTTTTGGCATTGTCCACACCGATGAAGCCGATGGCGGTGCCGTCCAAACTGCGCAGAGGGGCGGTGACCAGGGAGGTGATGTCCTGGTCGGCCAGAATTTGGTACTCTTGGGAGTTGGGGTCTAGCTCGTCGGACAGAGAGTCAATGGAAAATTCACCAATGGTTTCGTATTTTTCAAACCAGTGGGTCACAATGGAGGCATCGATGTCTTGGAGCACTTCCAACTGGGGAACCACCCCCGCTTTGCACCACTCGTGGGTATTGCTGATGGTGGAATTGTCCTCGGACAGTTTGAAGATATAGGCTCGCTCTGCATCGTGGTAGTCGGAGATGATGTGGAGGAGTTTGCAGATGGAGTTATCAGGGGTATCGGTGGTGTGGAGGGTGGCGATACAGCTGTTGAGCACCCATTGTTCGTCCAAACGACGTCTCAAATCATGTTCCAAATGTTTCCGGCGGGTGATGTCCTTGGCGATTTCCAATCGGGCATCCACACCGTCAAAGGTGACCAGTTTGTCTTGGATGTCGTAGTATTTGTCCAACCAGGGGTTGTAGTGCTCCCAGTTGTGGAATTTTTCTTGGCTGAGCTGATGATTGGTGCAAAATGGGCATGGTTCATCCAGGCCTTGCAAAATCTTGTGGCATTTTTTACGGCGCCACTGTTCGTCAGAGGGGTTGCCCAGGGTTTTCAAGCCACTGGCATTGATGTAGTACAGCTCATGGGTTTTCGGGTTGGAGATGTAGACAACATCTTCCATTTCGTTTAGAATCGACTTGGAAATCACATCTGCATTCATGGTGCGCACCTCACTTCGATAGTTGGTTTTATTATACAAAAAAATGGTGGAAATTGCAAGGATTCCTTTTTTGCTAAAAGGCGCTGTAAAAACAACCGTTGTTATTTTTACAGCGCCTTTGCGTGATTAGTACAGGTATTTGGCGGTGTAGTAGGTACCGCTGTTGATGTAGGAAGAGATGGTGGTGCTGGTGACGCCGCCGGAGGCGAAGGTTGGGTCCATCAGTTCCCAGGTCACGCCGTCGAAGTAGATGACGCCGTCCAGCCAGCCTTGGTTGGCGGTGTAGACGCTGATCCAGGCATGGTAGGCCGTGCCGGCATTGCCCACCACCAGTTTGCAGGGCACACCTTGGCTCCGGAGCATGGCGGTCATCAGGGCGGCATAGTCGAAGCAGATGCCTTTTTTCTCGGTGAGCACCGCGTCGATGTCGGGCAGGTAGCCGGAGGTGACGGTGGCGGCGCGGACGTTGTCATAGGTCAGGTTGGCGACCACATAGTTGTAGACGGCCTTGATTTTTTCCACTTCCGTGGTCTTGCCGGCGGTTAGGGTTGCGGCCTGTGCCACAGCCTGGCTGTCGGCGGTGTAGTTGACGTATTGGTTGGGCAGAAGGAAGGGGGCAAATTGATCCTTCAATGTCACGGGGATGTAGGTGCTATAGGAGACGGAGTAGCTGGTGCCGGTGGCATTTTTGCAGATTTGGAACAGGTAGTTGCCGTTGCCATCGGACAGGGGGAAGACTTCAAAAGAGCCATCGCCGGCCAAGGAGTAGTAGTAGGCCACGCCACTGGGGCCGGTGACCACGACTTTGATGTCGGCGGTGGTGATTTCCAGGGATTTGATCATGACATAGCCATCGGCGGTGTGGGAGGCATCGATATAGGCCTTGGCGTTGCTATAGACGGTGGTTCCGCTGGCAACAGGCATGAGGACGGTGGATACGGCGGGGGTTGCGGACAGGGGGACGATGCCCAGGTCAATGTCCAGCATTTCCACACATTCCACCACGTCGTCCATGGCGGTGGTTTCCACCACGGTTTCTTCCGCGGGGGCGGCGACGGGGGCGGTGGCACAGCCGGTGAGCAGGGCGCACAGGGCAATGGCGGCGGTGAGTCGTTTCCAGGTTTGAGGGGTGTTGTACTTCATGATAAGCACTCCTTATAGTTCGTTATAATGTTAGCGGAAGCGTTCCGGATGAAATGCGTGTCGCCGGGCGGTTTCCAGGTCGATGGTGCCCTCTTTGCGCAGTTTTTCCAGGCTGGCATCCATGCCCACCATCCCCGCCGCCGCCGAGCTGGCGATGGCGCTGTCGATTTGGTGGACTTTGCCTTCCCGCACCATGTTTTTCACGGCGTTGTTCAGGAACATGACCTCAAAGGCGGGGGTCAAGGTGCCCTGCGTGGTGGGAACCAGTTGTTGGGAGACCACGGCCTGCAAGACCATGGACAGTTGAATCCGAATCTGTTGTTGTTGCATGGGGGGGAAGACGTCGATGATGCGGTCGATGGTGTTGGCAGCACCAACGGTGTGAAGGGTGGAGATGACCAAATGGCCGGTTTCGGCGGCGGTCATGGCGGTTTGGATGGTTTCGTGGTCCCGCATTTCCCCCACCAAAATCACCTCCGGTGCCTGGCGCAGGCTGGCGCGGAGGGCGGTGACGTAGTTGGAGGTATCCAGGCCGATTTCCCGCTGGCTGATGATGCTTTTGTTGTTCCGGTGGAGGAACTCGATGGGGTCCTCCAAGGTGATGATGTGCCCGGAACGGGTTTTGTTGATTTTGTCGATGAGACAGGCCAAAGTGGTGGATTTGCCACTGCCGGCAGGGCCGGTGACCAGTACCAAGCCTTTGGTTTTGTCTGCCACGGACATGACGGTGTCGGTGATGTTACAGTCCTGGTAGTTGGGAATGCCGAACTGGATGACCCGGATGACCGAGGCCAGAGAGTTCCGCTGTTTGTAGGTGTTGACCCGGAACCGGGACAGGCCACCGATGGCAAAGGAGAAGTCGTCGTCGCCGGTGGTGCGGAGGCGGGTCATATCCCGCTTGGCAAGGCGGTAGAGGTTTTCAATCATAGGCTCTGCCCGGTCGGGCATGAGGATTTCCTCTTCCAGAGGGACGAAGCTGCCGTCTGCCTGGCAGACAGGGCGGGAGCCGGGGATGAGAAAGATGTCAGAGGCTTTCAAATCCACGGCGGTTTTTAGCAAGTTTTCCAAAGAGTACATAAAATTCCTCCCTTATCCGCCCCAAAGTCCTATGGTGTCGCCGCCGTCCCACAGGTCGATGGTTTCACCACCCCAGAGATCCAGGGTTTCTTCGGCGGTCCAGGTGCCGGTTTGTTGGACTTCCCACCGGGAGACTGCCAGGGTGCCGTCTTGTTCGTAGACCTGCACCCAGATGCTCTGGTTGTCGTCCATGGGAACCCAGTAGTTTAGCAGTGGTTGACCGTTTACCACGGTCAGTTCTGCGTCGTAGTCAGCAGGGGCCACCAAGGTGCCTTGGTAGTTTCCTTGAAGTTGGTTGAAGACTTGGACGGCGCTGTAGTCTGCGTCGTAGTAGTCGGTGACGGCCTGGGCGGATTTTTCTGCCAAGGTCAAGCCGTTTCCGGCGGTGATGACTGCCAGAACGGCGAAAATGGTCAGGCAAATCACGGAGAACAGCATGACCAGGGTGGCGCTACCCACGTGGATGCCACCGGAGGTTCTTGGTTTCTGTGTCATAGTCCACCACCTCCCAATGCTGCAACGGTCAAGGTGTAGATGGGGGTGTCGCCGGTGGCGGTGTAGATGGCGATGTCCGCAGTTGCCCCCTGTTGGATGAGAACCAGGGTGTAGGCGGTGGTTTGGGCACTTGAATTCCAGTCGCCGTCATAGGCGATGGTCAGGGTGTCTGATTCCACATTGCCGGAGAGAATGTTTGCCACATCATCCAAATCCCCTTGGGAGGCCTGATAACAGGCGGCGGCGGAGCGAGCCACCATGGTGGCCTGGTTCAAATCCTCGGCCTGTTGGGCGGTGGTGGAGGCATGGGCGAACATCTGCAGGCAAATTGCCCCGGAAATGGCGAAAAATAGGATGACGAACATCATTTCAATGAGAAAAAGTCCGCTTTTGGAGGTTCCGTTGATTTTCATTTCAGACCCTCCTCACCTGTGTGTAGTGTCAAATACAGCTGGGCCTCTCCGTCGTCGTCGGTGCAGGACAGGTGGAGCAGGCCGTCGGACACCAGTTGGATGTCCAGGTCGTCCACCGCCACAATGACAAAGCCGGCATCGGGCTCCAGGGTCACACCGGCTTCGCAGAACAGCTCCATGGCGTGACCGTTGTGGGTGTAGATGTAGGTTAAATATTGGAATCCATCGATGGTTTCCTCCAAAACCAGGGCATCGCCATCGCCATAGGTGGTGACAGAGGCGCTGCCTTCTCCGCTGTAGTGGCGGGCTTTTGTGGCGATGTATTGGAGGCAGGTGCGGGCTTCGTAGCCGGATTCGATGGATTGTTCCACAGATTGGTAGCTTTGGGCGCCGAGAATCAGCACCATCAGAACGGCGCCTGCAAAGACACCGAACAGGAGGAAGG
>JAWXUJ010000053.1:0-7718 GCA_044432765.1 Eubacteriales bacterium
CGGCAAGTTTTAGATTATAAAACTCGAGCCTATCACTTCTTCCGCTCTATAAAAAAATGCCAACCCGAATGGGTTGGCGTTTTTTATGGAGCGGGTGACGAGGCTCTACTAAATGTGACAACCTGCCACTGGCAGGTTGTTTTGATTTTAATTTCGAGCCTCGTCACTACACGCTACAAATAAAAAATGCTAGCCCAAAGGGCTAGCGTTTTTATTTGGAGCGGGTGACGAGGCTCGAACTCGCTACCTCCACCTTGGCAAGGTGGCGCTCTACCAGATGAGCTACACCCGCATCTTTGATGCGTATTGGTCGGAATCGCTTTTCTGAGGAAAAGCTACGGCCGTTCTTCGTGCCACTGGCACGAATTCAAGAGCGGCCTTTCGATTCCGAAACTCTTGAACTATTTTTCAAATCATCGCCAAGGCGACGCTTTGAAAAATGGTGCCTCCGGTCGGAATCGAACCAACGACACGTGGATTTTCAATCCACTGCTCTACCGACTGAGCTACAGAGGCATATGTTACCCACCGTATTGCTACGGTGGGTAATAAGTTGGCGACCCGGAACGGACTCGAACCGTCGACCTCCAGCGTGACAGGCTGGCGTGCTAACCGACTGCACCACCGGGCCAACTCTGTCGCCATGATTGCTCATCAGCGACGGATATTATTCTAGCATAATTCCATCGTTTTGTCAACTACTTTTTTCAAATTATTCTAAGCTTTTTAAAATTTCGCCAATTTCCTCTGGGCTGAACACGTATGGCGCGTCGCAGAACTGGCACTCGATGTTGACGTTTTCTCCGTCTTCCATAATTTGGGTCAGCTCTTTTTTGCCCAGGCTGATCAAGGTCGCTGTCACCCGCTCCCGAGAGCAGTAGCATTGGTAGCCCACCTCTGTGGTCTCCAAAAATCCCAGTTCCATGTCTTCACAGACGGCTTGGAGCAGTGCTTTTGCATCGGCGCCGTCTTTTAAAATGTTGGTGACCGAGCCGGTTTTGGCGATGCCGGCCTCCAGTGCGTCAATGACACTGTCTGGCGCGCCGGGGAGCAGTTGAATCAGGTAGCCACCTGCCGCATGAACCGATTGGTCTACGTCCACCAAAACACCCAGGCCACAGGCCGTTGGGACCTGCTCGCTGACCACGAAGTAATTGGTCACGTCCTCGGCGATTTCTCCGGACACCAGCTCCGTGGAGCCCACGTATGGTTCTTTCATCTGCAGGTCTCGGATGACGGTGAGCATCCCCTGCCCCACCGCTGCGCCTACGTCCAATTTCCCCTTGTACTTCTCCATCAGGGACACCTGGGGATGGGTGACGTAACCGCGGACGTTGCCCACAGCATCGGACACCGCCAGAATGGTGCCCAGTGGGCCATCCCCGCCGACCCGCAGGGTCAGGGAGCCGTTTTCGCATTTTTGCATATTGCCCATAATGGAGGCCGCCGTCAAGGTGCGACCCAGAGCCGCCGTGGCGGTGGGCAGAGTTTTATGAATTTGTCGCGCCCGCTCCACAATACCTGTGGAAATCATAGCCGTCAGCTTGACAAAGCCGTCGGTGGACATGGCGCGTACAATATGGTCAGTCATTTGATTGCTCCTTCGTAGCCAAGATATAGATGCGCTGTTCGTCAGGGGCAGGTGGTTCCGTGGTCAAACAGCCATAGACCGCCACAGAGGCGAAGCCGGCTTGTTTCAAAAAGTCGGTCAGTTGCTCCACGGAATAGGCGTACTCCTGGTGCTCTTCACAGCTTCTCTGCCAGACTTGTCCATCCCGCTTGAAGATGTCCATGCCGTAGTAGCAGATGTTGGTGTCCTGGTCGAACTCCGTCCGCCAGACGCAGTAGGTGTCGTCGTTTTCGTCCAAAAACACCTGTCCGTCCAGGTTTTCCAGCTTGTAGGCCGAGTTGATGTCAAAGAGGAACAGGCCACCCTCTGACAAATTATCGTAGACCCGGTTGAAGGCCTCCTGACAGTCGGCAGGGTCGGTGACGTAGTTGATGCCATCCAGGCAACAGATTGCCATATCCACCTCATAGGGCAGTTCCAGTTCCTCCATGGGCTGACAGATAAAGAGGGGACGGTTTTCCTCCAGCCCCTCTACTTTATTCATCGCCTCCGTCAGCATCTCCGGGGAGATGTCCAGACCCATGACCTCATAGCCCCGCTCTGCCAAAATCAGAGAGAGGGAACCTGTGCCACAGGCCAAGTCCAGGATGGAGTTTGGCTTTTTGCCCAAATTCTGCGCCAATTTTTCAGCATAATCGGCAACAGCCTCGTAGTCCACGTCGTAAGTCAGGCCGTCATAGGCACCAGCTAAGGTTTCGTAGGCACTCACTTTTTGGTCTCCTCCAGCTTGGCGAATATTTCCCGATATGCGTCACGACCGTAGTTGAGGCTGCGGTTGACACGGCTGATGGTGGCACTGCTGGCACCGGTTTCCTCCAGAATATCGTTGTAAATCATCCCTCTATCCAGTAGTTTTGCCACTTCAAACCGTTGCTCCATGGCCTTCAACTCTGCCGCGGTGCACAAATCCTCGAAAAAGTGGTAGCATTTTTCTACATTATCCAACATGAGAACCGCCTTATACAGGTCATGGTCAGGGTTGGAACGTTTATTTCGATTGTTCACATGAAACACCTCCATTTTTACTGTCATTTTACCATAGTAAACTGTAAAAGTAAAGCCCCTTTGTATGGATTTCACAAAAAATTAAAGTATTACTTTTTTCGCGTGTCCGTCATATTTTTTGGCAACATCCGTCATGGCGAAGGCCTGTTGGTGCAAGCCAACACGGTCAATAGATACACCGCTTGCTTCGTCCAAATCCTGTTGTTTTCCTTGACATGGTTGACCATAAGAAGTATAATGGATAATAATATGGCAATTTTACTGTAGAAACGGAGTTTATCTATGAAACGAGTTCTAAAGTTTATACTTTCATTCATTTTAATCGCCGCCATCTGTGTGGCTGGCTGGTATTTTATCGGCTATCGTATGCTGATGAATCGCCAATTTATGGTAGCGCAGGCCGAGTCCCTGTTGGCGGACAACCGGATTTCCACCGGGCTCATGTGCTATGAATATGCCTGGAACCTGAATCCCAACCACCCCGACACCGCCGTCGGCCTGGCCAATGCCTACATCACCGACGATAACTATACCAAAGCGGAATACACCCTGGTCAGCGCCATCACCGCCCACCCCGATGTGTTGGAACTCTACCTGGAACTGTCCAAAGTCTACGTGGCGCAGGACAAGCTATTGGATGCAGAGCAAATGCTCAGTCGAGTCACCAATGAATCCATCCAAACCCAGTTGACCGCCCTGCGCCCCGCCGCGCCCACCATCTCCCCAGACAGTGGGTACTATGAAGACATCATCGAAGTCGCCCTGTCCTATGACGGTGGCACCGCTTACATGACCATCGACGGTCGCTACCCCTCTCTGAACGGCGACGTCTACACCGCCCCCATGGAACTGCCCACAGAGGCCTCCACCGCCAATGCCATCGTGGTCTCTGACGACGGCCTGGTCAGCACCCTGTCCACCAGTGGTTACACCATCGGCGGCATTGTGGAGCCGGTCACCTTCCAGGATCCAGTGGTGGAGGAAACCATCCGCACACTGCTGAATTTGGGAGAAGGCACCGAAGTTTTGACCAGTCATATGTGGAGCTTGGCACAACTGGAATTGCCCTCCAACATCACCACCCTGGATGATTTGGTCATCTGCAAAAACCTGACCTCCTTGACCATTCACGAGGTCTATGGCATCGATTTCTCCATGTTGGCAAACCTCCAATCTCTCAAAACGTTGAACCTGAACAACACCACCGTCTCCACCAAGGGACTAGTTGCCATCAGCACCTTGCCCAATTTGACCACCCTCCACCTGTCCAACAGTGGTCTCACCGACATCTCTGCCCTGGCAGGTGCCACCACCCTGACCGCCCTGAACCTGTCTGGCAATGCCATCTCCGATGTGGCTGCCCTCAGCTCCCTGGTCAACATCACCGAGCTGAATCTATCTGGCAACCAGATTGCCAACATCGACCCGCTGGCCTCCATGACCCAGTTGACGGTTTTGGACATCTCTAGCAATGCCATCGCCACGTTGAACAGTCTCAACAGCAAGGTTCATTTGACCCACCTGCTCATGTCTAGCAACCAAATCGTCTCCATTGCCGACTTGTCCAGTTCTGTCAATTTAACCTATCTGGTGGCAAACCACAACAACATCAGCGACCTGTCCCCTCTGGTTTCCATGACCCAGTTGACCAACTTGGATTTGTCCTACAACCAAATCACAGAACTGCCTGACTTCTCCGGCTTGACCAAGTTGAACAACGTGTTGCTGTCCTACAACGAAATCCAGTCCATCGACACCTTTGCCGGGTTGCCTCTGCTGAACTACTTGACACTGGACTACAACAACGTCTCTGACTTATCTGCCCTTGGTTCCTGCTCCGCACTGGTGGAAATCAATGCCTTCGCCAACCCCATCACCGAGGACATCACCCCGCTGTTGGAAAAGAGCATCATCGTCAACTACGACCCAACCTACGCTGAAACCATAGAAGAAACCGAAGACGAAATCATCTAAAGTACGCAAAAATGCCGTAATCCATTTGGATTACGGCATTTTTTATACTTTTTGGTTGCTGGCGTTGTCAGCGCGCTGCTTGCGCAGCTACCGCCCTTCGGGCGAACCAAAGCCGTGTAACTGTTGACAATGTTGGCTTACGCCAACAGAGCTTCGCCCTAACGGTCTGACGACCTATTGTCAAAAGTTATATGGTTTTGAGCATTTTCAGGGCAACTTCCACCGCTTGGTTGCGGACGGATGCGCGGTCGCCTGAAAAGTTGCAGGTTTGGCAATGGGTGGTTTTTCCGTCGCTGACGGCGATGTAGACCAGACCCACCGGGTTGTTCCAATCGTCGGGATTGGGGCCAGCCACCCCTGTGACGGACACGCCAACGGTGGTGTCAATGACCTGGCGCACCCCCTCTGCCATGGCCTTTGCCACTGGCTGGGAGACGGCGCCAAATTCGTCCAAAAGTTCCTGCTTCACTCCCACCAAACGGTGCTTGATGGGGTTTGTGTAAGAGATAATTCCGCCCATATAGACACTGGAACTGCCGGACACCGCCGTCAGGGCACCACCCACCAGACCTCCGGTGCAAGACTCTGCCGTGGCGATGGTTTTGCCCTCTTGCAGGTAGGCCTGCACCACTTGGGTTGCCAGATTATCCATGGTATTTGATGCCCACCTTTTCCACGTTGGCAAGTGCCTTTTCGATGAGGCCTTCCACGTCCAGTTTGGCTTCTACTTCTTCCATGTCCTCCAGGCGAGGCTTGGTTTTTGGGTGTTTTGGGGTGAAGACGGTACAGCAGTCCTCATAGGGCAAAATGGAGGTGTCCATGGTTCCGATTTTCCGGGCGATGACCACGATTTCCTCTTTGTCCATGCCGATGAGGGGATGGAACATGGGCATATCCACCACAGCGCCAGTGACTGCCATTGCCTCCATGGTCTGGCTGGCAACCTGACCCAAGTTTTCGCCAGTGACTAGGCATTTGCACCCATGGGCTTGGCCGATGCGCTCTGCAATTTTCATCATAAAACGACGCATGACCAAGGTGAAGTAGTCCTCTGGGCAGTGTTCGCGGATGGCCTCTTGAATCTCGGTGAAGCCCACAATATTGACGGTCATACGACCGCAGTATTTGGTCAAAAGCCGCGCCAATTCCAGGACCTTTTCCTTGGCCTTTTCCGAGGTGTATGGGTAGGAGAAGAAGTGGATGCACTCGATTTCCACCCCTCGCTTGGCAATCATATAGGCGGCCACTGGGCTATCAATGCCACCGGACAGAAGCACTCCGGCGCGACCACCCATACCGGTGGGCAGACCACCGGCTCCAGGTTGAGAGGGGCCGTGGATGTAGGCGAAGTGTTCCCGCACTTCTACGTGAACCACGAAATCCGGGTGGCGCACGTCTACCTTGACATGGGAGAAAGCATCGTGGAGGCGACCACCGATGTCTTGGGAGATTTGGATGGAGGTCATGGGGAATGCCTTGTCGGCTCGCTTGGATTCCACCTTGAAAGACTTTGCCATAGACAGTTCATCCCCGATGAAGTCGCAGGCGGTTTGGAAGATGGCATCCAGATTTTTCTCGCAAGGACGGCAACGGCACAAGGTTGCCACACCGAAGACGCAGGAGCAGACCTCCCAAGCGCCTTCCATGTCGCAGTCCTCGGACTGTGGTTCCACATAGATGGTGGATTGACTGATATAAACCTTGAAGTCACCATAGTGCTTCAAACGACGGTTGACGTTGCTTTTCAGCTTGTTTTCAAACACAAACCGATTGGCACCTTTGAGGACGATTTCGCCCAACTTTAATAAAAACATTTCTTGCATTTGTGTTGTCACTCCTGTTTTTGATTTATGAGAGGGATTGGGGTTGAGAGCCTATGCCGGGTTATTGGTTATAGGCTATTTTGAAAAGTTGGTTTTTTAGGCTGGTGAATTTTTCCAGAGGCAGAGGGGTATTCCAACTCATAATCATCAAATTCATGATGTTGCCACCCGAGACAAGGGCGGGTAATTGGTAGGGGTACGGATTTGTGACGTAGCCATTTCTTTCATAGAAACCGATGCGACGTTTGGCGATTTCTGTTTCTGGTAGGTCTACTTCCAGAAAAATCTTACCCTGAGAGATTTCCTGCAGTGCCGTTAGGATGTGGCCTCCCAATCCCTGATTGCGGTAGGTTTCGGAAACAGCAAAGTGGTCTACAAACCAAAAATCATCTACGTCCCAGACGGAAATAAATCCTTTTAGCTGGTGAGAATCCAGGTCTTTTAAGACGAAAATATGGAAGCTTGGGTTATTGATTAAGTTTTTTTGCGCTTCATACCCTCTGATTTCGTGAGGGGGAAAATTTTCTTCGATCAGCTGATTGACTTGGTCAAAGTCTGCCACTTGCATTTTTTCTAACATGGTGTTTTGCCCTTTCTGTTGGTTTCGGCTAGTGGGTGCCGAATTTGAAGGTGCGATACTGAATAGCCTCTGCCAAATGGGGGGCTTGGATGTTGTCACTGCCGTCCAAATCGGCGATGGTTCTGGCGACTTTTAGTACCCGGTCGTAGCTCCGCGCCGTCAATCCCAGTTGGTCAAAGGCGGTTTTCATCAGTTGGACGGACATTTCGTCCATCTGGCAGTAGGCTCGCAGTTCCTTGGTTTCCATGGACGCGTTTGCCGATAATTTGGTACCGCCGAACCGGTCTTGTTGCCGTTTTCTCGCGCCGTCCACCCGCTGTTTGATGTCTTTGGATGGCTCTGCCAGAGACGTTCTGGTCAAGTCCTCAAAGGCCACGGCTGGGATTTCCACGATGATGTCGATTCTATCCAAAAGAGGGCCACTGATTCGCCCCAGATAGCTGTCCACCGATTTTTGAGAGCAGGTGCACCGACCAGAGGGGTCACCGTACCACCCGCATTTGCAGGGGTTCATGGCGCAGACCATCATAAATTCACTGGGGAAAGTGGTGGTTCCACTGACCCGGGAAATGGTGACCACGCCGTCCTCCAGTGGTTGGCGCAGAACTTCCAAAACGTCCTTGCGGAACTCTGGCAGTTCATCCAAAAAGAGGACACCGCCATGGGCGAGAGAAATTTCCCCGGGATGGGGGATTGCGCCACCGCC
>JAWXUJ010000054.1:0-7702 GCA_044432765.1 Eubacteriales bacterium
TTTGGGCTGATGGAACATCCAATTTTTCGCCACCTGTCCCAGTGTGGATGCGCCTTGGGACTGGGGCTTGGACTGGCGCTTTGGTACGATATTTTGCGGACTTGGCGGCGACTTTGCCCGCGGATTGGGTGGGTTTGCGACCTGGTGTTCGGCTTGAGCTTCCTGCCCGCCCTGTGGGTGTTCGGCCTTGCCGTAGGGGGCGGGCAGTTCGAGGCCTTCTTCTTCCCCATGGGATTTTTGGGGTGGTTGACCTACCAGCTTGGCCTGCGCCCTATGATATCTCCCTGTTTCTTCCAAATTTTCGGGGGCATTTTCCAGTTTGGGAAAAAAATATTGAAAAAAACCCGGATTTTACGAAAAAAAATCTTTTCATTTTGGAAAAAATGGAGTACAATAGTGTATAAGTGTAAGCTAAAAAAGCCCAAAGGAGATGACACAAATGAAATTTATTCGCTCGCCCCTGGCTCTGAAGCTGGCGGTGCTCATTGTGGTGATTTACGCCACCGTTTCGCTTGTCTCCTTGCAGCAAGAAACGTCAGAACTGGAGCTGCAGGCCACAGTGCTCCAGGAAGAACTGACCGCCGCCCAGCAGACAAACTCCCAGTTGACCGAGGCCATCGCAGAGGTCGATTCCGATGAATCCGTGGCAGAGATTGCACGGAATAAACTGGGTCTGGTTTCCCCCGGGGAAATCGTGTTTTACGACGTGGGCAACTAACATTATAAAAAAGAGAAACGCAAAAACATAAGGGAGACAATATTACAGTATGGATTTCACAGTTGGCATGACGGTGGAAGGCACCGTCAAAAGCATCACAAAGTTTGGCGCATTCATTGCGCTACCCGAAAACGGCACCGGACTGGTACACATCTCTGAAATTGCCCACACTTACGTCAATGACGTCAGCCAACACCTGTCCCAAGGACAGGAGGTTAAGGTCATGGTCATCGGCACGGAAAATGGGAAAATCAATCTGTCCATCAAACGCACCATGGAACAGCCAAAATTTGAGCGTCCCGCCCAAAATCGGCAATTCTCCGACCGGCCTCGCCCTCAGTTTGACCGTCCCAAGCCTCAATTTGACCGACCAAGACCGCAAAACGACCGGCCTCGGCAGTCCTTTGCCCCGCGCCCCGCTGCGCCCAAAGAGCCAGCCACCTTTGACGATATGTTGAAGCAATTTATGACGGAATCCGACACCAAAATCTCTGGCATCAAGCAGTATTCTGAGCACAAAAAAAGACGTAGATAACACCGATGGTGAATGGCTTTTGCCATTCACCATTTTTTCACAGAGGAGGTACAACCATGCACATGGTCATCACAGGAGGCAGTCGTGGCATCGGACGGCGAGCTGTGGAGCATTTCACGGAAAAAGGATATAATGTCACCTTTTTTTATGGAAAAAGCCGTGATTTAGCAGAAGAATTATCCAAAAAAACAGGAGCAACCGCCCTGGCGGTGGACGTCTCAAAAGGGGCAGAAGTGGCTGCCGCCTTCGCTAAAATCGGGCAGGTGGACGCACTCATCTGCAATGCGGGCATCGCCCATGTGGGGCTGATTTCCCAAATTAGCGAAGAGGAGTGGGACGACCTGTTCGCCGTCAACGTAAAGGGCATCTACCACTGCGTCCGGGGCGCATTGCCCAGTATGTTGGCACGCCAAGCGGGGAAAATCGTCACCGTTTCCTCCATGTGGGGGCAGGTTGGCGCCTCCTGCGAGGTGGCCTATTCGGCGACCAAAGGGGCGGTCATCGCCATGACCAAGGCCTTGGCGCAAGAGCTGGCACCCTCTGGCATCACCGTCAACTGCATCTGTCCCGGTGTCATTGAGACGGACATGGTGGCTCATTTGGGTCACGAAACCCTGGCAGAATTGGCGGGAGAAACCCCGCTGGGTCGAAACGGAACCCCCCAAGATGTGGTGGACGGCATGGACTATCTGCTCAACGCATCCTTCGTCACCGGACAAATCCTGCCCATCAACGGCGGTTTCGTCCTGTAACGGCAACGACCGCCAGCGCACCGTGGTAGCAGAGGTGGATGCACAATTTTTCCATCTCTGCTAGTTGACAATGCTCCAAAAAGAAAGTATAATGAGTAGGACAATTTCATAAATTGCACACAAACGCTTCGGGGAAGTGGGTGAAATTCCCGCACGGTCCCGCCACTGTGAAAAAGGTCGCGCCTTTTAAGTCAGATCGCCGAGTTTGTGTCGGTTCAATCCACGAGGCATGGATTGGCGACCATCGTTTTCTCTGTCGCCATCTTTTCTTTGGAAAAGGTGGTAGTTTTTTTAGGAGAATTAGAATTATGAAACGTTTTGAAAAGAAAATCATGGGCTTGTCTCTGGTGATTGCAACCATCATCGCACTGGCAATTCCCGCAAACGCAATGCACGTCATGGAGGGTATGCTCCCCGTGAACCACTGCATCCTCTGGGGCGCACTATGTCTGCCATTTTTGATTTTTGGTGTCATCAAAATCAGAAAAATCGTGGACAACAACCGGAAATCTCTGCTGATTTTAGCCATGGCGGGGGCCTATACCTTCCTGCTGTCGGCGCTGAAAATCCCCAGTGTGTCTGGCTCATCCAGTCACCCCACAGGCACCGGCCTGGGCGCTGTCCTTTTTGGGCCAACCCCAATGGCTGTCCTGGGCGCCATCGTTTTGCTGTTCCAAGCACTGCTTTTGGCCCACGGCGGACTGACCACCTTGGGCGCCAACATTTTCTCCATGGCAATCGTCGGCCCATTTGTGGCCTACGGCATTTATGTCCTATGTAAGAAACTGTCGGTCAACCAAAAGGTCGCCGTTTTCCTGGCTGCCGCCTTGGGCGATTTGCTGACCTACTGCGTCACCAGCTTCCAACTTGCCATCGCCTACCCCGCTGCAACCGGCGGTGTGGCGGACTCCCTTGTCCAATTTATGAGCATTTTCGCCGTGACACAAATTCCACTGGCTGTGGTGGAAGGCCTGCTCACCGTGGCGGTGGTCATTGGACTGGAATCTTTGGCAAAGTCAGAACTGAAAGTTTTGGGCTATTTTGGAGGTGCGAAGGCATGAAACCATTGACAAAAATCTTAATTTTACTGGCAGTTTGTGCCATTATCGCAATTTATCCCCTGATGACCATTACCGATTCCGAATTCGGAGGGGCTGACGGCTCCGCCGCTGACTTGGCCTTGGAGCTGAACCCAGACTACGAAGTCTGGGCAGAATCCATCATCGCCCCTCCCGGTGGCGAGACGGAAGGACTGCTGTTCGCCCTCCAAGCCGCATTGGGTTCCGGTGTGATTTTCTACACCTTTGGCTACTTAAACGCACGAAAAAAGTTTAGCAAAGAGGAAGAATAATGGCTTTTTCTGTCTGTTTGGCGGGGCTGATGTACTGCCTTTTGGCGGGCGCGTTGTCCACTGTGCCACTCCTTGCCCTCTGTTTCGGGGTGGTGGTACTGTTTCGGGTGTTGCACCACATTTTGCCCCACAATCACGACAACTGGACATCCATTGATTACCACGCCCAACAATCCAGACTGTGTTCGCTACCAGCTGGATTCAAGGTGGTGTGGGTGGTGGCAACCATCGTTTTGGTGGTTGCCTCTCAATCTATGGTGCTGTCTTTGTCTGTTCTGATTTTGGCCTGTATTATCACGGTTTTTGGTGGAAAAACCAAGTTTTCCACACTTTTCACTCTGCTTTTAACACCGAGCACCTTTCTGGTGCTCAGCGGTTTGACCTTGGTGTTCGTCTACGACACCACCGCCAATGGGGTGGTCAACCTGCCTTGGTTTCAGGGCTATTTGACCATCACAAACGCAACCCAAGTGCGGGCGGCAACGGTGGTTTTGGGGGCGCTGTCCTCGGTGTCCTGCCTGTACGCACTGTGCTTGTCCACACCACTTTATCAGTTGATTGGCACCTTCCGCAAGGCGCGTTTTCCTGAAATTATCATCGAATTGATGTACCTGATTTACCGCTACATTTTCGTCCTGTCTGGCAGTTTGACCCAGATGCGCACCGCCGCCGCCTGTCGGTTGGGCTTCTCCACATACGGTGCCAGTTTCACCTCCACCGCAAGGATTATGGCGGGACTTTTGGCGGTTTCTATGAAAAAAGCCAGCCTGGCCTTCGATGCCATGGAGTCCCGGTGCTACGTGGGCAAGCTGGCATTCCTCGAACGGCCCACAAAAGCACCAAAACTGCCCATGGTTTTGGGTGCGGTGCTTTTTTGCGGACTCGTCTTTTTGAAAGGAGTGATTTGAGTGCCATTGCTCCAACTGGAGAAGGTGTCCTACACTTATGACACTGGAAAGAAAGCCCTGGAAAACATCAGTTTATCCCTGGAAAAAGGGGAAAAAGTGGTGCTTTTAGGCAACAATGGTGCAGGGAAATCCACCCTGTTCCTCCTGCTCAACGGTGTGCTCACCACGGAGGAAGGAGGCTTGCGCTTCAAAGATGCCCCGGTGGGACACAGGGAAAAAGACCTTCTCCCCCTGCGAAAGGCCGTGGGATTGGTGTTTCAAGATGCCGATGCTCAGCTTCTGGGTGCCACGGTGGAGCAGGAAATTTCCTTCGGCCCTATGAATTTGCGTCTGCCCAAAGAGGCGGTGCAAACCGCTGTGGACCAGGCCATCGCCGCCATGGATTTGGCGGAAATGCGGAACCGTTCCCCCCAATATCTGTCCGGCGGGGAGAAAAAGCGGGTGTCCATCGCCGATATTTTGGCAATGGAGCCGGAAATGATTCTCTTCGACGAACCAACGGCCTCCCTTGACCCGGCACACACCCAACTTTTTGCCGAAAATCTAGCCGATTTACACCAAAAAGGCCTGGGACTTCTAATTTCCACCCACGATGTCGGCTTCGCCTGGCAGTGGGCAGACCGCGCCATTGTCCTGGCGCAGGGGGCGCTGATTGCCGATGGCAAAATCGGGGACATCTTCGCCGATAACGACCTGCTCCGGCGGGCTTGCCTGAAAAAACCAGTCCTCTTTGAACTGGCAGAGACACTGTTCCCTGGGGCAAACCCCAACGATTTGCCCCGCACCACCGGGGAATTTCACCAGCTGCTCCAGAGGTAATTGTCCAGATGCACCCGGGGCTTCCATTGCCTGTTTGCAGGATATTTAAAAAAACCAAAGAAGGGTGCACACGGTTGCATCTATATTGCATACCCGTCAAGCTAAAAAAACAGAGCCTTTCGGCTCTGTTTTTTTGTTTCCTGTGGGGCGGGAATTTTGGGGGATTACACTTTTTTTGTGCCACAGCTTGGGCAAAAGATGTCGATGCTCTTTAGTTGTTGACCGCAGTTTCCGCAGAATGCGATGTTTTCTTCGTCCTCTTGGACGACTTCTGGCACCGCTGGACTGGCTTGGAGCATGGCGATTTCCTCGTCATACCGCAGAATCAAATCTTGATATTTTGCGGTTTTTTCCGCCATTTCTTGCTGTAGGCCTTGGAGTTGGAGGTAAAGCGGGGTCAAGTCGGGGACGTCTTTTTGCTCGCAATGGCAGGTGAACATCACCAAGCCGATTTTCTCATATATCGCCTGTTTTTGGGCGTCATTGTCCGCCTTGTCGGTGGTTTCCGAGGCCAGCAATGTGTTCTTTTTGAACACAATGCTATCCAGTTCACCCTGCAATTTTTCCTGCTCGGTTTCTTTTTTGAATAATTTTAACATAGGAACCTCCGTTCAATAAGGTCGATTAGAAATAGAGAATGGTTTGGATTGGCTCGCTTTCTGTGGCATAGAAATAGATGATTTCTTCTGCAATGGAGGTGGATTTGTCGCCGTTTACCAGTTCCAAATCGGCGCCTTCCAAGTTGCCAGAGGAATCGGTGTCCAGTTCTTCCAATACCAGATAGCGGTCTTTGCCCAGGTAGACCAGTTGGGTGAAGTCTTTAAATTGACGTACCAACTTGCCGTCGCTCAGCTGGTAGGCAGAGCGGATGCTAAAGCCGTCCATCCATTCATAATCGCCCAGATAGGAGGTGGTGCCGTCCTCGTAGATGCAAATCAAATCGATGTCATCAAACTTGTTAATCAGCAAAGTCAGCTCGCCTTTTTGCATGGTGTAAAGGCTGGCATCGCCGTCCTCCACAATTTGGACATAGACGGTGCTGTTTTCGTAGTTGATTGCAACGGTGAAGTTGTTTTCTTCGGAGGCGTCGTTGTCTGCCACGTAGAGTTCTTCTGCATTGCTTAACACGCCGTCTGTCAGGGTGGTTTTCAGCAGGAGGATGTCGTCTTCGTTGACCAATTTGACGTAGTAATCATTGTCCAGGTTTGCAGTAAATTGGACATAAGTATTGGCATCATCCCAGTCGGAGAACACGTCCTCCATCAGTTGGGGTTCCAACAAATCGGCGGAGAGAATCAGCAAATCCTCATTTTCCTTAAAGTAGCCGCCTTCGTCGAGTGCGTCGCTGAACACGGAGATGGCAGAGGCATACCGGGATTCTGCCATTTGGTTGGCCAAATCGGTGACGGAGTAGCTGCCTGCTTTCAAGGTGTCTGTCTCAATGGAATAGAAGTTGTTGCCCAGGGAGGAGTAGTCTGTGGCTTGCTCCACCACCAGTTCGCCGTCCACGTACCAGTCATAATACCGCACGGTGAAGGTGGTATCCAGTTCCCGGAGTGCGGCTACGTTTTCATCATCTTCTTGGGTGTCGTATTTCAACAGTTGTTGCAGGGATACATACTCCAAGTAAGAAACCCGATACAGGTGGCCAGACAGCACAGTGGCGGATTCATCTATGCGTTCGCCGGCTTTGGGTTCCTCGTCGACTGCGACTTCGGAACTGGAAGAGGTGTTGGGGCGAACGTCGCTTTCGATGTCATACAAGGATGTGGAAACTTGGGTTTTCACGTCATAGGACATCATTTCTTTGTAAATGTGGTAGTAGATTTGTGGGGCGGAATTGTCTTCATCGTTGTATTCGGTGAAGAAAATGTCCATGATGTCGTCTTCGACTTCGGTGGTGTTCAGTTTGGAATCCATGTAGTGCAGGGCGTAGGTTGTTTCGTCTTCTTTTTGGGTGGTGAAGAACACACTGTCGTCCCGGCGCACAACTTGCACCACGTCATCTTCGATGTCGGTGAGGGTTTGGGTTTTGGCGCTATAGTGTAGCAGTTCGCCGGCTACATTGATCAGTACGTCGTCTGCATTGCCGAAAATATCGGTGTAAATGGCGGTGCTTGCACTAAAATTGTCGCTTTTAAAATCTTCAATTTCCACCAAGGTGGGCTCTTTTTCATTGAGGTCATAACTGCAGAAGTCAATCTTCAAACGGTCGGAGCTGTAGTCCTTGATGAACAGGTAGGCGACGTTGTTTTCTGTAATGGAGAAGGTGGAGTCTTCGTCTTTGCCATCGTCGTGGAGTTCAAAGGCTTCTGCATCTTCTTTCAGTTGGGTTTGCAGGAAGTAGGTGTTGTCTTCGTCTTTTAAAATCAACATGGGGTCGCTGGAGCCACCAAAGACCAGGAAGCCTACAACCACCAGGGCGATGACCGCCACCAAACAGCCGGCGGCAATGAGAATCTTGGTCATGGGCATGGTTTTTCCGGCCTCTGCAGGTGTGGCAACAGGTGTCGCCTGTGCAGGTTGAACAGGTGGTTGAACTTTAGGTTGAACAGGTGGTTGAACTTTAGGTTGAACAGGTGGTTGAACTTTAGGTTGAACAGGTGGTTGAACCTTAGG
>JAWXUJ010000055.1:0-7684 GCA_044432765.1 Eubacteriales bacterium
GTTTCGTCGCCCCATCTCCATCTGCGACTGGAACGACGAAACCGTCACCCTCATTGCCAAGGTGGTGGGCAAAGGCACCAAAGCCCTGTGCGAAAGCCCTGTGGGCACCAAGTTCGACTGTTTGGTCGGCTTGGGCAACGGCTATGACATGGAAAAAGCCACGGGCAAAACCGTCCTCATGGGTGGTGGCGTGGGTGTACCACCCCTCTACGGTCTGGCAAAAAAACTGATTGTAAAGGGCATTACGCCCAGCGTTTGCCTTGGTTTCGGCTCAAATGCTGAATGTTTTTACGAAGAACAATTCAAGGCATTGGGTTGCCCTGTGTCCGTCTCCACAGTGGACGGCAGTTACGGCACCAAAGGCTTTGTCACCAACCTGGTCACCGACGAGGACTACGTCTTCACCTGTGGCCCCGAACCTATGCTGAAGGCCATCTACGGACTGGAACAACTGTCTGGCGGTCAATTCAGCTTTGAAGAACGGATGGGCTGTGGCTTTGGCGGCTGCATGGGTTGCACCTGCAAAACCAAATACGGCTACAAGCGCATCTGCAAAGACGGCCCCGTCCTTGAAAAGGAGGAGATTGTATGGTAGATTTATCCGTAAACCTGTCTGGACTGGAACTGTCCAACCCCATCATCCCCGCCAGCGGCACCTTTGGCTACGGTCGGGAATATGCCGAACTGTTCGACATCTCCGTGCTGGGCAGCTTCTCCATCAAAGGCACCACTGGCGATGCCCGCTTCGGCAATCCCACCCCCAGAATCGCGGAAGCACCCGCGGGGATGCTTAATGCCGTCGGCCTGCAAAACCCCGGCATTGACTACGTTCTGGCCGAGGAAATGCCCAACATCACCAAAATCTTTGGCAAGCCTGTGGTTGCAAATATCGGTGGTTTCTCTCTGGAAGAATACACAAACAACTGTAGAAAGTTTGATACTTGTGAAAACGCCGGCATTTTGGAGGTCAACATCAGCTGTCCAAACCTCCACGCAGGTGGCACCAATTTCGGCTCCTCTGCCAAAACTGCCGCCGAGGTAACAAAGGCCGTGAGAGCCGTCACCAACAAGCCCATCTACATGAAGCTGTCCCCCAATGTCACCGACATTGCCGAAATTGCAAAGGCCTGCGAGGGCGAGGGTGCCGACGGCATCAGCTTAATCAACACCCTTTTGGGTATGCGGATTCATCTGCAAAAACGAGCACCCATCATCGCCAACCGCACTGGCGGTCTGTCTGGCCCTGCCATCTTCCCGGTGGCTGTCCGCATGGTCTACGACGTGTACAAGGCTGTGAAACTGCCCATCATCGGCATGGGTGGCATCTCCTCTGCAGAAGATGTTGCCGAGATGATGCTGGCTGGTGCCACTGCTGTTGAAGTGGGCGCTGCCAACTTGAAAAACCCCTACATCTGCAACGAAATCATCGAAAACCTGCCCGTTTTGTGTGAAAAACTGGGCGTTACCAAACTATCTGAACTAACAGGAGGCGCGCACCAATGAACAAAGATGTCATCATCGCTCTGGACTTCCCATCCAAGGAAGAAACCCTGAATTTCCTCAACAAATTCACCGAAGAAAAGCCCTATGTCAAGGTTGGTATGGAACTGTTCTACGCCGAAGGCCCTGCTATCATCCAAGAGATGAAGCGTCGTGGACACAAAATCTTCCTGGATTTGAAACTCCACGACATCCCCAACACCGTCAAGCGCGCCATGGGCTGTTTGTCCCGTTTGGATGTGGATATGTGCAACCTCCACGCCGCCGGTGGCTCCGCCATGATGAAGGCCGCAATGGAAGGCCTGACCCGCCCAGACGGCACCCGCCCTCTGCTCATTGCCGTCACCCAACTGACCTCCACCGACAACGACACCTTGAAAAACGAACTGCTCATCGAAACCCCCATGGTTGACACCGTCATGCACTACGCCAAAAATGCCGCTGACAGCGGGTTGGACGG
Organism: Eubacteriales bacterium; assembly: GCA_044432765.1. Classification (GTDB taxonomy): domain Bacteria; phylum Bacillota; class Clostridia; order Oscillospirales; family Oscillospiraceae; genus Avoscillospira_A. The sequence continues at coordinate 1,961 of JAWXUJ010000055.1, forward strand.
CGTGGTCTGCTCCCCTCTGGAAGCCCAAGCCGTCAAGGATTTCTGTGGCGAAAACTTCCTGACCTGCACCCCTGGCATCCGCTTTGCCGACGGTGATGTAGGCGACCAAAAGCGCATTATGACACCAGAAAAAGCCGCCTCTGCTGGCAGTGACTTCATCGTGGTAGGCCGTCCTGTGACCCAAGCTGCCGATCCAGTTGCCGCCTATCGCCGTTGCGTGAAGGAATTTATTGGATAATCATTGATAAAACAGGAGGTATCAATCATGTGGATGATGTTTGGAATTGGAGCCATCATGACATCGGGATTGAATGTGATGTTTTATATCACAAATCGAAAACCTGATTTATTTAGATTTTTTGGCATATCTTTGACTGCACTAACTGCTTGTAGTTTCTACGCCCAAAATAAAACTTGGGTGATTCATGAGGACTGGAGTGCACTCATGGATGTGGTTCCCGCTGCATCCACTATGTTGTGGATATTTGTTATCCTTTCCATTTTAATCAATAGTATTTCTTTAATCAAACGAAAATAACACCATTATTCCTCAAGTAGTCCGACACATAAAGGAGAATCACCATGGAAAAAATCATTGCAAAAGCATTATTGTCCATCGAAGCCGTATTTTTGAAGCCCAACGACCCCTTCACCTGGGCCAGTGGCATCAAAAGCCCCATCTACTGTGACAACAGACTGACTTTAACAACTCCCGCTGTCCGTACCCAGATTGAAAAAGGCCTTTGCGAAATCATCGCCAAGGAATACCCAGACTGCGAAGTCCTTATGGGTACCTCCACCGCTGGCATCGCCCACGCCGCCATCTGCGGTCACATGATGGACCTGCCCATGGGCTACGTCCGCTCCGGCAACAAAGACCACGGTCGTGGCAACCGCATTGAAGGCAAACTCCTGCCAGGCCAAAAAGTCGTTGTCGTGGAAGATCTGATCTCCACCGGTGGCAGCTGTATCGAAGTTGTAGACGCTCTTCGGGAAGCCGGCGCAGACGTTCTGGGCATCGTCAGCATCTTCACCTACGGTATGCAAAAAGGCATCGACCGTCTGGCTGCCGCCAAGGTGAAAAACATCAGCCTGTGCAATCTGGACGCACTGGCAGCCGTTGCTGCCGAAGAAGGCTACATCCAATCCGAGGACGTTGCCCGCGTTCTGCAATTCCGTAACAACCCATCCGACGACAGCTGGAGAAAGTGAGTACCTATGAAACACCTGATTGACATCGTGGACTTCTCCACAGAAGAAATTGACGAGCTGATTTTGACCGCTGAGGACATCATCGCAAACCCTGACAAGTACGCCGATGTGTGTGCCCGCAAGAAACTGGCAACCCTGTTCTTCGAGCCATCCACCAGAACCCGCCTGTCCTTCGAGGCCGCTATGTGGGATTTGGGTGGCAAGGTTATGGGCTTCTCCGATGCCTCCACCAGCTCTGCCTCCAAAGGTGAAACCGTAGGCGATACCGCCCGCGTCATCAGCACCTATGCCGACATCATCGCCATGCGTCACCCCAAAGAAGGCGCACCTCTGGCCGCCTCCATGGTGTCCTCCATCCCTGTCATCAATGCCGGTGACGGTGGTCACAACCACCCCACCCAAACCTTGACCGACCTTTTGACCATTCACCGCCACCGCAAGGATCTGAACAACTTCACCATCGGTTTCTGCGGTGACTTGAAGTTCGGACGCACCGTCCACTCCCTGATCAATGCGCTGGCTCGCTACACTGGCATCCAGTTTGTGTTCATCTCTCCACAAGAGTTGAAAATCCCCGACTACATCAAGGAACAAACCCTGGACCCCAATGGCCTGCCCTACAAGGAAATCGAGTCCTTGGAAGAAGCCATGCCAGAACTGGATGTGCTGTACATGACCCGGGTGCAAAAGGAACGGTTCTTCAACGAAGCCGACTACATCCGTCTGAAAGACACCTACATTCTAGACCCAGAAAAGATGGCCATGGGCAAGGACTCCATGATTGTCCTCCACCCACTGCCCCGCGTCAACGAAATCACCGTAGCCGTGGACCGCGACCCTCGCGCTGTCTACTTCGAGCAAGTTGGCAATGGCAAATTCATCCGTATGGCGCTGATTATGAAACTTTTGGAGGTGACTGCATGAACATCGACAGCATTACAAATGGCTACGTCCTAGATCACATCAAGTCCGGACGGAGCATGGAAATCTACAACTATTTGGAGCTGAACAAGTTGGACTGCTCCGTGGCTATCATCAAAAACGTAAAATCCAGCAAAATGGGCAAGAAAGACATCATCAAAATCGACTCCCCCATCAAGTTGGATCTGGCTGTTCTGTCCTATGTTGACCCCGGCATCACCATCAACGTCATTGAAAACGGCAAACTGCTGGACAAAATGCCCCTGGATTTGCCAGACAAAATCGTCAACATCATCAAGTGCAAAAACCCCCGTTGCATCACCTCCGTGGAACCAGAACTGGACTCCATCTTCACCCTGCGCACCAAAAACGATCAACGAATCTACCGTTGCGCCTACTGCGAGATGACCCACAAGCGCTAGACTTAGTGAATGGTGAATAATGTTCGCCTACTGGCCTACTAAAATAGAACAGCCCTGCCTCGCCCTCTGGGAGAGGTGCCGTCCGCAGACGGCGGAGAGGGCAGAGACAGTAAAATGCTGTAGGTGACCACCAATCATCGAACCCCCTGAAACCTGTTGGTTTCAGGGGGTTTTCTTATAAATTCTTTAAAATTTCTCGCATTTCCACTTCTGCTCTATGGATTTGCTCACGAAATTCTTGGGCGGAGACACGGAGAGCGCCATGACCCCAGATGATCATTTGCTCCAGATTGTCCGAGGTGGCAACGGAGACTTTGTTGGATTTGGACATCTTCTGGCTGGTTTTTTCAATGTACATATCGGCAGTTTCCGCCTCTTTTGTGTAAACGACTTTGATGTTGTGATAGTCCTCCACCACGCCAGGGTTGTTCTTCACCTTGTAGGCATCGAAGACCAAAATCAGGTTGCACTGGCGGTAAGCGGCGTAGTTGACCAGAATGTCCATCAACTTCATGCGGGCGGCGTTGAGGCTGTCTCCTGCTAAAGCCTTCAGGTCATCCCAGGCGAAGATGATGTTGTAGCCGTCCACCAAAACGTACTCTGGCCCTCTGGGAATGGGGTCACCGCGGTATTTGCCAGTGGGCTGTACCGTGGTTTTTTTCGTCTTCTGGAAGCCGATTCTCGGATCGCGGTTGATTTTGCCATAAGTCCGCTCAAAGATGGCGAGAAGCTCTTCATCTGTGCCGGTAATGTTGGATTTTGGACGAAAAAACGTAGGTTCTTCCACTTTTTTCTTCTCTTTTTCCGGCTTTATGTGCATCATTTCATCGGATTCAGACCAGTGGACGGTGAATCCAGCACCGCGGTCGCAGAACACGGAGTTTCCCGTATCCACAGAATCCCGTTCTGGGTCGTAGCCGATTTCACGGACGGCAGTTTCCCAGTCCTGGCAGGTGTCGTAGCCGTGGAGGGACAGGGACAGCTTGCCCTTGCCCTTGGTGTAGTGCATCAAATCCCGCTGGTAGTCTCGACTGGTGGACACTGGGACGGTGCCTTTCAGGACGGAGTAGTCCCCTTGGGTTTCTGGGGGCTGATAGGTGCCGTGCATCAGGCCTACGTCATTGAGGGCGCGACCGATGTTCTCTGATGGCACCTCCAACCGATAGGCGTAGTAAGGCTCCAGAAGGATTTTTTCCGCCTTCATTAGTCCTTGGCGCAGTGCGCGATAGGTTGCCTCACGGAAGTCGCCACCCTCGGTGTGCTTGATGTGGGCGCGACCATGGGTCAAGGTGATTTTCAAATCGGTGATGGCGGAGTTGGTCAAAGAACCCCGGTGGGCGATTTCTTGGAGGTGGGTGAAGACCAAATTTTGGTAGTTTTCCGCCAGCTCATCCCGGGGGCAAACCGTGTCCAAAATGATGCCACTGCCCCGGGGCAATGGCTCCAATTTCAGGTGAACTTCGGCATAGTGCTTCAATGGCTCAAAATGTCCGGCACAGTTGACCCCATTGGAAATGGTTTCTTTATAGACGATGTTGCCACAATCGAACTGAGCAAGGAGGCCGAACCGTTCCTCCAAAATGGTCTGCAAGATTTCGATTTGAATTACGCCCATCATTTGAACGTAAATCTCCCCTAAATTACTGTTCCAGTGGATGTGGAGTTGGGGATCCTCCTGCTCCACAATCTTGAAATAGCCCAAGGCTGTAGTAGCGTCCACGTCTATGGGCAAGGCGACCCGGTAGGTCAAAACCGGCTCTATCATAGGGGCGACATTGCCCTGTTCCACACCGTAGCCGTCGCCAATGATACTGGAAGTCAGGCCTGTGACGGCGCAGACAGTGCCAGCCCGGGCTTCATCTATGGAGTCAAATTTGGCACCAGAGTAGATGCGGATTTGGTTCACCTTTTCGCTCCACTGGTTGCCGTCCCGGTCGGTGCCGAAAACCACACCTTTGACCTTTAGGCCACCGCCTGTGATTTTCAGGTGGGTCAATCGGGTGCCCTGCTGGTCAAAGGAGATTTTGTAGACACGAGCGCCAAATTTTTTGCCGTAGTCTGGTTCCACCATCAAGTCATCCATGGTGGTCAACAGGTCGGTCACACCCTCCAATTTCAGGGCAGAGCCGAAAACACAAGGGAATAACTTCCTTTGGGCGATGGCTTTTTGGATGCCCTCCTGGGACAGTTCCCCCGTCTCCAAATACTGCTCCATCAAATCCTCATCGCACAGGGCGATGGCTTCATCTCTGGCTTCAAAGTCGGAGAAATCCACACAATTCCCACCCAACACCTTTTGAATCTGCCCAAAAAGTTCCTCTTTTTCCCCATGGGGCAGGTCGGTTTTGTTGACGAATACAAATGTGGGGATGTTGTATTTTGCCAAAAGGGCGCAGAGGGTTTCCGTATGGCTTTGCACGCCGGCGATGGCGCTGACAACCAAGATGCCGTAGTCCAACACCTGGAGCGTCCGTTCCATTTCTGCAGAGAAGTCCATATGGCCTGGGGTGTCCAGCAGATTGATACGGCTTTTGGGCAGACCCAACATGGCCTGTTTGGAGAAGATGGTGATGCCCCGCTTTTTCTCCAGACTGTGGGTGTCCAGATGGGCATTTTGGTGATCCACACGCCCCATGGCACGGATGTTGCCCGCCGTGTATAACATGGCCTCAGACAGGGTGGTCTTCCCCGCATCCACGTGAGCCAAAATCCCAAGAGTGATTTGTTTCATAATCAGTTCCTTTGCGTTTTCTTTTATTGTATCACAAATTTCATGATTTGGGAACAAAAAATGCACCATCCGAAGATGGTGCATTTTTTAGAAGTAAAAACTTACTTGTGGTCGACAGAGTACATGTGACGAGCCAGATCCAAAACCTTGTTGGAGTAGCCGATTTCGTTGTCGTACCAAGAGACAACCTTAACAAAGGTGTCGGACAGAGCAATGCCTGCATCCTTGTCGAAAACGGAAGTGCGAGTTTCGCCAATGAAGTCGGAAGAAACGACAGCATCTTCGGTGTAGCCCAGAACGCCAGCCAGTTCGCCTTCAGCAGCAGCCTTCATAGCAGCGCAGATTTCAGCGTAGGTAGCAGGCTTAGCCAGGTTGACAGTCAGGTCAACAACAGAGACGTCCAGAGTAGGAACACGCATAGCCATACCAGTCAGCTTG
>JAWXUJ010000056.1:0-7624 GCA_044432765.1 Eubacteriales bacterium
CCGAAACAGAGGTGGGTGACCATGCCCAATTTGTCCAAGGCCTCCACCGCGCCTTGGGCGAAGCCCTCTGCCGAGGACAGGGCTTTGGTGATGGGCAATTCCACCACCAGATTGACACCGCAGTCCACCGCCACCCGGCTTCGCACCCATTTGTCGTAGATGGCTGGCTGTCCCCGCTGAACAAAGTCGCCACTCATAATTGCCACAATCTGGCAATCTTCCCCAAATTTACCCCGAATCCAGTGGATTTGTTTTAGGTGTCCCCGGTGAAAGGGGTTGTATTCAGACACAATCCCAACGACCTTTTGCAAAAAATCACCACTTTTCTCAAAAAATTCAAAATTTACCCTTGTACACTTGTGAAATCTGTTGTACAATAAGAGTTGTTAAGTTTATGATACCATAAAATCCAGCAGAATTAAACAAAATGTTTTAGGAGATGTTAATCAATGAAAATTTTGGTCATCAACGCAGGTAGTTCTTCCCTGAAATATCAATTTATGGACTCTGTCACCGCAGAAGTCTATGCACAAGGCATTTGCGAGCGCATCGGCATCGATGGCAAGCTGACCCACAAGGTTCCAGGTCACGACAAATACGCCGCTGACATTGCCATGCCCACCCACTCCGAAGCCATCCAATCCGTGCTTCATATTATGATGGACGCTGAAAAAGGCGTGATCGCCTCCACCGACGAAATCGGCGCAGTTGGTCACCGTGTCCTCCACGGCGGCATGGCCTTCACCGAGTCTTGCATCATCGACGAGGCCTGCATTGCGGCCATCGAAAAGTGCATCCCTCTGGGTCCCCTCCACAACCCCGCCAACCTGACCGGTATCCGCGCTTGCCAAGAGCTGATGCCCAACACCCCACAAATCGCTGTCTTCGACACCGCTTTCCACATGACCATGCCAGAAGAGGCATTCATGTATGCTATCCCTTATGAATACTACGAAAAGGACGAAGTCCGTCGCTATGGTTTCCATGGCACTTCCCACCGTTTCGTCTCCGCCCGCGCAAAAGAACTGCTGGGCAAGGAAAACAGCAAGGTCATCTGCTGCCACTTGGGCAACGGCTCCTCTCTGTCCGCTTGCGTTGATGGCAAGTGCATCGACACCACCATGGGCCTTGGCCCTCTCGCCGGTTTCCCCATGGGCACCCGCTCCGGCGATGTGGATCCCACCATTCTGGAATTCCTCATGGGCAAATACGGCTACTCCATTGCTGAGATGATGAACATTCTCAACAAGAAGTCTGGCGTTTTGGCTCTGTCCGGCCTGTCTTCTGACTTCCGCGACATCGAAAAAGCCGCTGAAGAAGGCAACGCTCGTGCCATCTTGGCACAAAAGAAATTCTCCTACGAAGTCAAGAAGTTCATCGGTGCTTACACCGCTGCTATGGGTGGTTTGGACGCACTGGTCTTCACTGCTGGCGTCGGCGAAAACGATGGTGTCATCCGCAAGATGATCTGCGACGGTCTGGAATACCTGGGCGTCAAGTTCGACGAATCCAAGAACAACGTCCGCGGCAAGGAAGTTCTAATTTCCACTGACGACTCCCCTGTCAAGGTCTACATCATCCCCACCAACGAGGAATTGATGATTGCCATGGATACCGCCGCATTGGTCAAATAAATTTAAATTCCACAAAAAATGGTTGCCGAAAGGCAACCATTTTTTGTTTATTTAGGATTCGTTGACCAATTTTCCTGTCATATGCTCTACGTTCAATTTATAGATATGGAATTTCCCCAAACACCGCTGAAGCATTGGTGTAAAGGACGCTTCGTCGGGGTAGTGCTTCAAGGCCAGCTTGCGAATGACAGAAATGGCCTCCTCCTGATTTTCCACCAACTCCAAAGTGCCAAAGACGATGACACTTTGGATGTTCAGTTCCCAATGACCTTCCTCTCGGTATCCCTCGTCCATAACGCAGAAGGATGCCTTGCTACTAGCGGATAGAGCATCTACCTTGTGACCCTCTTTGGCACTGTGGAAATAGAGGTTGCCATCCAAATAAATGTGGTTCATGGGGAATCCGTAAGGGTAACCATCCACTCCATGGACAGATAGCACCCCTCTTGGAGCTTGGCAAAGGACAGCCTCACACTGCGCTTTTGAAATCGCCTGCTTGGCTCGTCGCATGAGTCGAAACATAAAAAACCTCCTCAATCTACATCATGGTTCACTCTGACTGGTTCATCCAGTTTGGAAGGTTTTTCCAGATACCGTTCAAAGCATTTCATGGCGGTGGCGAAGTAGAATCCGTCCACGATTCGTTCGTCGGTGTTTGCCGTGTATTCGATGAATTTTTTCGTCACCACTTTACCGTCCGGGGCGATTTCTCGGACTTTTTCCTTCCGCCCAAAGGCGATAAACACCGGCACATTGCCGAAGTCATAAAGGTGGTGGACAATGGGCGGGATGCCCAGGGAGCCCATGGAGGTGAAGAAGACAGAACCGTGGAAGGGGCTGACCTCCAACAAAAACTTGGGCAACGCCCCGAAATAGTCCATAGTTTTCAACAGCCAGACCGTGAACTTCAAAAACAAACCGGGGATGTAGTTCAGGACTTTGATGGTGTTGTCCACATTGGAGTCCAGTGGGGTGCCTTTGACCCCTACCACCTCTTGGTGGAACTTGTGGTAGATGGATTCCACCGTCTCATCGGGAGCCAGGTGGACTTTGATGGTGGTGTCCGGCGCGTCCACAATCATCTCTTTTTTAATCGTCATGGAGAACTCCACATTCTCCCCACGGGAATAGATTTTCTGCCCGGAGCAGAACCGGTTGACGGCTGGATATTCTGCCACCATCCGGACGTAGGCCGCCAAAAACACATGAGTGATGCCGAACTTGTCCAGACCCTCTCGCCGTTTTTTCCAGATATACCGCTCCATCTCCCCGATGTCCACCCGGGAGCGCATGACGTTGTCTGCGCCATTGCGGTTGACCATAATGTAAGGGATGATGTTGGTAATGCCGGGCAGGGAACGCACCCGCCGTCCGTCTGGACGGTCGCCCCAGATGGGGTGGTAGCCAGAGCCGTCGGGATGACTGCGAATTGCCAAGGAGATGGCGAAAAAGCCACCGCCCATGAGGGCGTTTTTCCCCAGGACGAAAATTTGAAGGGGTAATGCGCCGTGGCGAAATGCCAACCGTCCGTCATAGACGAAAAAGGCGGTGAGGACGGCAGTGACCAGCCACAACGCCCAAATGTACTTGAATTTCCCGCAGACCACCAAGGTGTAAAACAGCGCCAAGACCACGTAGACCACCCACAGCAACAATATCAATCGTTTGCTGTCCAGGGCTATGGATGCCAGATGACAAAAGGACAGGGCAAAGCCCCAGGCGGATAAGGATGTACGGTAAAAATGCTCTCTGCCCGCCAGCAAGATGGTCATGACAAAGTATAGCCCCGCCAACAAAGGCAACACCAACTGGAAGGCCATCACCGCGCCAGGAATCCGTTCCCCAACAGTAAACAGTGCCACTGTCATGCCCATGGACAGCACCATCAGCACCGCCGAAATCCATGTCCAGCCGTTTTTGATGGATACAAAATAATGATTCCCCATATTTTTTCTCCCTTTTCTACGAAAAAGGGAGGGACGAGAATGTCCCTCCCCATAATAAAATTATACAACAATTAGGGGAGATTTGTCAAATTATTCGACAACCATACCCTTGTCGGCAAAGGCTTTCAGCAGCAAATCCATGTCCGATGGAATGGTGATAGGCTCGCCACAGGCGGCGATGGCGTTGGCTACATCTTTCAGGCCGTTGCCGGTGACCACGGAAACCACTTTGGCATCGGCGGGAATTTTCCCAGCTTCGCACAGTTTTTTCAGGCCAGCAGCCCCAGTGACACCTGCTGGTTCACCGAAGACACCGCAGGTTTGCCCCAGCAGTTTTTGGGCTGCCATAATCTCTTCATCGGACACGTTGACTGTGAGGCCGCCCGACTCCCGGATGGCATTCAATGCCTTGTCGGCGTTGCGGGGTACACCCACGGCGATGGAGTCTGCCAGGGTGTTTTCCTCCATGGGGAACCAGTCCTCGCCGGTTTCGATGGCCCGATTCAGGGGATAGCAACCCTCTGCCTGGGCGGAAATCAGGTGGGGCAGTTTGTCGATGAAGCCGATGGCATACAGGTCTTTCAGCCCTTTCCAAAGGCCGGCGATGGTACAGCCGTCGCCCACGGAAATGGCGATAAAGTCAGGAACTTCCCAACCCAATTGCTCCATAATCTCCAGGCCGACGGTCTTTTTCCCCTCGGACAGATAGGGGTTGATGGCGGCATTTCGGTTATACCAGCCCCATTTGTCGATGGCTTCTTTGGACAGGTCGAAGGTGTCCTCGTAGCTACCTTGCACGGAGATAACGTTGGCACCAAAGGTCATCAGTTGAGCAACTTTTCCCTTGGGTGCGCGGGAGGGGACGAAGATGTAGGTTTTCAGGCCTGCCGCTGCGGCATTGCCTGCCAGAGAGGATGCAGCATTGCCAGTGGAGGAGCAAGCGATGGTGGTGGCGCCAGCCTCCAAAGCCTTGGCAACCGCCATGGCAGAGGCGCGATCTTTCAGGGATGCGGTGGGGTTTAGTCCGTCGTCTTTCACCCACAGTTTGGCAATGCCCAGTTTTTCAGCCAGAGCAGGTGCGTTGTAAAGGGGGCTACCGCCCACTTTCAGAGGTGGCTTTTTCCCGCCTTTTTCCACAGGGAGCAGAGGTTCGTACCGCCACATGGTCTGGTCTTTGCAGTTGGCCAAGTCCTCTTTGGTGAAGCTGGCCTTGATGTATTCGTAGTCGTAGACAATCTCCAAAATGCCACCACAGTCGCAGGTGGTCAAGTTGGGGGTGGCTTCGTAAGTTTTGCCACATTTGATACATTGGCCGTATTTTACGTGTTTCATATGTTTTCTCCTTTTCCAAAAATGCCCCCTCCAAAGAGGGGGCATTCCCAATGTGTATTAGAGGGATTTCAGCAGGCCGGTGGCTTCGTTGAATTCGTTGATGAGGGCATCCAGGTCGGTGGACTGTTTGTGGACGGCGTCCCAGGTGCCTTCCACGTCGTACCACAATGCGTTCAGGTCTTCCACTGTGCGGGCTTGTTGCTCCACCCAAGTGTAGTACTTCAGGTTGTGAACACGCTTCCGCTCTGCGTAGGTCAGTTCCAGCAAGTTGTCGGTTTTCAGGTTCAGCATATGGAGGTTGTGATCCAAGCGGGCTTCCTCTGGGGAGTATGCGCCGTGCATTTCGTTCAGCTCTTCAATGCGGGAGCCGTACATAACAGCGGAGTCGGTGAGGACGGTGCCAACCACATCGTGTTCGCCCAGTTCGTAGTATTTTGCCATTTTGATACAGCACAGCAGGTTTGCGATGCCAGAAATGCCCATCCAAGACAGGTTTTCCACGGTTTCTGGGTCCATTTTCAAGGTGCTGCACAGGTAATTCTTGCCGTCTTCGGTGTTGAACAGACGGAGGAGACGTTGGGAATCTTCGTCGTCGATGGCGATTGCCATGTCGGAGTTTTTCACGTTGTGAATCCAGGGAATGTGCTTGTCGCCAATACCTTCGATTCTGTGGCCGCCGAAGCCGTTGTCCAGAATGGTGGGGCATTGGAGTGCTTCGCCCACACCCAACTTCAAGGTGGGATAGTGGTCCTTCAGGTAGTCGCCAGCGGACATGGTACCAGCAGAGCCAGAGGTGAAGCAAGCGCCAGAGAACTTGTCGCCTGGGCGTTTCACAGCTTCAAACAAGTCTGCCAGGGCTTTGCCTGTGACATTGTAGTGCCACAGTGGGTTGCCCATTTCTTCAAATTGGTTAAAGATCATGTATTGAGGATCTTGTTTCAGTTCCCAAGTCTTGTCAAAGATTTCCTTGACGTTGGATTCACAGCCAGGAGTGGCAATGATTTCGCCGGCGATGGTTTGGAGCCACTCGAAGCGTTCTTTGGACATTTCAGCAGGGAGAATGGCCACGGATTCGCAGGCCAGCAGCTTGGAGTTGAAGGCACCGCCACGGCAGTAGTTGCCGGTGGAAGGCCAAACAGCTTTGTGATAAGTGGCGTCAAATTGACCAGTGACCAGGCGAGGTGCCAGGCAACCGAAGGATGCACCGACTTTGTGGCAACCGGTGGGGAACCACTTGCCAGCCATGGCGATGATGCGACAGGGAACACCAGTCAGCTCGGAGGGCAGTTCAATGTAGTTGGGGGTGGATTGGAAACCGCCGCCCACTTCTTTGGCTTCGTTTTTCCAGGTGATACGGAACAAGTTCAGAGGGTTTACGTCCCACATACCGATGGTTTTCAGCTTTTCTTGAATCTTTTCAGGAATTTTGGTAGGGTCCTGCATTTGTGCAATGGTGGGGATGATGATGCCGTTTTCCTTCGCCTTGGCGATGTTTGCGGCTAATACTTGGTTGTTTTTTTGTAAATCAATCATAATTATTCTCCTTCTGTTTTCATATCCAAATAGGAATACAGTGTATATTTCGAAATCCCAAAGTGTTTGGAGATTTTGTCACCAGATTTGGTAATCAGTAGCGCGCCGTGTTTGTTTAGGAATTGGATGGCTTTCACCTTGTCCTCCTTGGTCATCAGCGCCACAGGCTTGCCCACCAAGGTCACAGATTGGCGAATCAAGTCATCCAGCAAATCTGCCACGTTGAGTGTGATACGCTCTGGCTCTTTTTGCGCCTCACCCTTGGGTGCGATTAAATCGTGAATGGCCTTGTCAAACATGGTCATGGCAGAGATGTCGAAGTTCATACAGAAGATGGCGCCCACCTTACCCTGTTCATCGCGCACATAGATGGAGGAGGATTTCAAAACCTTGCCATCTGCCGTGCGGGTCAAGTAACAGGGGTGGTCCTCCACCACTTGATCTTCCTTGTCCAGCTTTCCCAGTTGTTCCAATACCACATGGGATGGTCCATCGCCAATTTTTCGTCCAGTCACGTGTCCATTTTCAATGGCTACTACGGAACTATATGCGCTCTTTTGGGAGATTTCGTGAATCACCACTTCGCAGTTGGTGCCGAATTGTTCCGCCACGCCTTTGGCAATTTGTTTCAATGTTGTCATCTCATGCTGTGATAACATAAATTCCCTCCTCATTGACCCCGATTTTGATTGCGCTTCGGTTTCTGATACATCTATCATACCACAACATTTGAAAAAATCAATGGTTTTTTGCAAAAATTTTTTAGCAATCGCAAAATTTTGTTTGACTTTCCCAAAAGTTGTGGTATGATGAGAGTATAAACAACAAAAAAACGGCGGGAACAAGCCCTCGCCCACATCAAAAAACATGGAGGTACTTACATATGAATTACGATGCTATCAAACAGGCCGCCAAAGCCTACGAAAAGGACATGACCAAGTTTTTGCGTGATATGATTGCCATTCCCAGTGAGAGCTGTGAAGAAGAAGGCGTTGTCAAGCGCATCATTGCTGAAATGGAAGCCGTTGGCTTCGACAAGGCTGAGATTGACGGTCTGGGCAATGCCATCGGCTGGATGGGTGACGGCGAAAAGATCATCGCCATCGACTCCCACATCGACACCGTTGGCATCGGCAACATCGCCAACTGGGCCCACGCCCCCTACCCCGGCTACGAAGC
>JAWXUJ010000057.1:0-7568 GCA_044432765.1 Eubacteriales bacterium
GGCTGTGGCAACAACTACGGCTACACCACCATCCCTGCCGTTCCCGCCATCCCCGAAATTCCATCCATCATCACAACTCGAAGCACCTGCGGTTGCGATTCCTGCGGTTGCGATTCCTGCGGTTGCGATTCCTGCGGAACTGCCAGCGTCATCAATCCCGCATTCCCTGCATTTGTCCAAACCACCGGTTGCGATACTTGTGGTTGCGACTCCTGCGGTTGCGACTCCTGCGGTTGCGACTCCTGCGGTTGCGACTCCTGCGGTTGCGGCTGCTAACTCCGGGCGATTCGTCGCCCACTACATCCCTCCCAAAAACGAAAAGCACGTTGCAGAACAAACTCTGCAACGTGCTTTTTTTACACTTTATACTTCGCCAACCAAGGCTCGGACACTTTTATCCGAAAAAAAGAGATCAACGGACCCATAAAAAAGGCCGTAATCAAGGTGCCAACGCCCGGAATGGCACCCATAAGGAATCCAGCCAAAACACATATTAAATCGCAACCAATGCGGCAAATGGGGAATTTTGCCATTTTTTTATCTGCTAAAATCAGAGATACCGCATCATAGGTTGACACACCCAGGTCGGCAGTAAAATAGACGGCAGAGCCAAAACAGATAACCACAACACCAACGGTTATAAAAACCAAACGAAGTAAAAAAGACGGTGTTCCGAACAGGACGGCCAAAACCCAGCTGGAAAATTCAACCACATAGCCCAAGAGAAACAGATTGACCGCTGTGGCGATGCCAATATATCGCTTGTCTAAAAAGAAAATCACAACTAGCAAAAGGGCATTGATGATGACATATAAGGTGCCAAACCCAATGGGAATCATCACGTCCAGCCCTGCCATCAAGCACTGAAACGGGTCCACCCCAAACACAGAGGCCTTAAACAGACCCACACTGAGCCCGCAGGTCAAAACGCCTAAAACGGCCATAAAAATACGCATTTTTCTCCTGCTCATATTACAATTTACGCTCCGTCGCGATATACATCAGCGCATTGACGATGGCCGCTGCCACATTACTGCCACCTTTACGCCCCTTAGCAACAATATAAGGCACTTCAGTTGACATAATCAACTCTTTGCTCTCGACTACATTGACAAATCCCACAGGTACGCCGATGATCAAAGCAGGTTTCACCAGACCTGCAGCCATATTTTCGTAAAGACGAACCAACGCTGTAGGCGCGTTGCCCACCGCAAAAATCACTGGTCCAGAAATTTGGCAGGCCTTGTCCACTGCGGCAGTGGCACGAGTAGTACCATTCGCTTTTGCCATAGCCGCAACATCTTCGTTGGCAATATAGCAGTCAACCACACACCCCAACTGAGCCAAAGCACCTTTATTGATGCCCGACTTGCCCATATTGGTGTCGGTGATGATGGTGGCACCGTGCTTCAACGCATCCAGTGCCTGCTTCAAAACCCCTTCCGAAAAAACAAGGTTGTCCGCATAATCAAAGTCCGCAGATGTGTGAATGACCCGCTTGATGATGGGTGCCAAATCCTCGGGAAGTTTACGTTGACCCAACTCTTCTGTGATCATCTCAAAACTGCGCTTTTCAATATCTCCAGGTAAAACATTCTGAAAATTCATATTATATCCCCTTTTCAATGATTTTATATACAGCTTTCATATCCAAATTTTGGCGAATGACATCAGCAAGTTTATCGTATTCCCGTTGCTTATAGTCATAAAAGCTGATTTTAGGAGCACTTTCAAAGGACAATCCCTTCCGTTCTAAAAGAATTCCGATGAACCGCTCTGCCAAGTTCCCCTCGTCAAACAAGCCATGGACGTAGCTGCCACAGGCACCATTTTGCCATGCGCCATCATGCCCGCCGTTATCCAATTTGGAGAAAACACCACAGGTTCCAACTGTTTGACCCATGTGAATTTCATAGCCAGCGAAGGTCGCATCTGACAAAGAATTGTACAACCCACCTATTTTTCCAACCGTCCCAGACACACGCGTTCTCGTTTTCTCAGGCTCAAAGATAGTCGTGGTTTCCAAGAGTCCCATACCCCGGAGGATGCCACCGTGCTCAAGGTTGTGAGGATCGGACAACTCGCGTCCAATCATTTGATATCCGCCACAAATGCCGAATACCGGTGTTCCATCGGCGGATTTCTTCAAAATTGCTGCTTCCAAGCCGTTTTGACGCATCCAAAGCAAGTCGCCCATGGTATTTTTAGTACCAGGTAAAAGGATGCAATCCGGCTCTCCAAGCTGAGTAACCGAGTTTACATAACGCACTGAAGCGCATCCAAATCGCTCCAGTGCATTAAAGTCCGTAAAATTAGAAATCCTGGGCAAACGGATAACCGCCAAATCTAAAACTTTCACCGATTCTGTCTGCTCCAAGCGAGTAGAAAGAGAGTCTTCATCCTCAATATCCAACTTCGCATAGGGTACTGCGCCCATCACTTTAACCCCACAAAGTTCCTCCAACATGGGGTAACCCGGCGCCAAAATAGAGGGATCACCACGAAATTTGTTGATGACCAAACCCTTGAAATAAGCCTGTTGCTCCGGTGGCAATAGCTTCACGGTGCCGTATAAACTGGCAAAGACACCGCCACGATCAATATCGCCCACTAGCAAAACTGGAGCTTTTGCGATTTTAGCCATGCCCATGTTGACCAAGCAATCATCGGGTAAGTTGATCTCCGTGGGACTGCCTGCACCCTCAATAACAACGATGTCATTCTCCGCTGACAGACTGTCAAAAGCCGCTTTCACCTGGGGCACAAGCTGGGGTTTGTAGTCAAAGTACGCACGTGCTGACATATTGCCCAAAACTTCCCCATTTACAATGACCTGACTACCGATATCATTGGTGGGTTTCAATAAAATCGGGTTCATGCGAACATCCGGCTCTCGGCAGCAGGCTTCTGCCTGAATGACTTGTGCCCGCCCCATTTCGTAGCCATCCCTTGTTATAAAGCTATTGAGTGCCATATTTTGGCTTTTAAAAGGTGCCACTTTGTATCCATCTTGCATAAAAACGCGACACAATCCTGCGGTGATTATACTCTTTCCCGCGTTGGACATGGTGCCTTGTATCATCAGAGATTTTCCCATTACAATACCTCCTGCAATGCTTTGATAAGTTGCAAATTTTCCTCATGGGTACGCACCGCTACGCGGAAATAACCCGGTTCTAATCCTTCATAATTTACGCAACTGCGTATTAAAATTCCTTTTTTTCGCAACCGCGAATCTAAATCAATCACCGATTGAAAGAAAATATAGTTGACCGATGGTGGATAAACGCGACAACCCATTTTAGCTAAATTTGTTACCAAAAACACCTTTTCTTGTCGCAAAAAATCTTTTAATTGATTTACATAATCTTGTTCCAGCAACGCCGCAATTCCCGCTTGTTGCGCCACACAAGAAACGCCCCAGGGTTGCCCAGCCAGAGCCATATTCTCCAACAATTTTTCGTCAGCCGAAATACAATATCCAAGGCGAAGGCCCGCCATGGCATATAGTTTGGTAAAGGCCTTTAAAATTACCAAATTTGGAGAGTTTATGTGTTTTTCAAGAGAAAATTCTTTGTAATCGTCCAAAAATTCAGCAAAACACCCATCTATCACCAACAACGTACCACAGGCTTCACACCGCTCTAAAATTTGCTCAAGAAGGGGCATATCACAAAGCGCACCAGTCGGATTGTTGGGTTGACAAATAAACAAAATATCTACAGAATAGTCTATTTTAGCCAATATTTCCGCTGTTATCTGGAAATTTTGTTCCGCTTTCAACGAAAACCGCTCAATCTCACATCCCACCTGCTCCAATGCAAGTCCATATTCCGCAAAGGTGGGCGCAGGTAGCAAAGCCTTTCTGGGTTTCCGCGCTTGGACGAGCCGATAAATCACATCCGCCGCGCCATTTCCACAGAAAATCTGGTTTGCATAACAACATTCATGGGTTGCTATGGCAGTTCTCAAGTCTCGACAAAGAGGGTCCGGATACTGATCCGCCTTGTCCAACGCATCAATGGCCGCCTTTCGAACCTTGGGTGGCAGTCCCAAAGGGCTGACATTTGCGGAAAAATCGATGGGCTGATGCCCAAATTCAGCAAAAAAACCCGCTGTATCTCCACCGTGTATTAACAAAAAATCGCCCCTTTCACATTATAATTCAATTTCGTCTAGAAAATAATCTGTATCAAGCCGAACACAGCCATGGCTAACCATGCTGTACCATACATCAATTTACAAGCATTTAAGATATCATGTGCCTCAATATTCCGGGTTTTATCCCCAATAAATGGCTTTTCATAAACTTTTCCAAAATAAATCGCACTTCCTGCCAACTGGACACCCAGCGCCCCTGCGCACACCGATTCGGTCTGCGCTGAATTCGGGCTGGCGTGTTTCCGTCGGTCTCTTTTCCAAACTTTATAGGCCGATTTACTATCCATTTTTAGAATAAATGACACAATTATCATAAAAACAGCAGAAATACGAGCAGGAATGTAATTCGCGACATCATCTAATTTCGCGGCACATCTTCCAAAATCTAAATATTTTTCGTTTTTATACCCTACCATGGAGTCCATGGTGTTAATGGCTTTGTAGAAAATACCCAAAACAGGGCCACCGATGGCCATGTAGAACAGTGGTGCTACAATGCCATCTACCGTATTTTCCGCAATGGTTTCAACCGTTGCTTTGGTGACACCTTCGTTTGATAGCTCGCCTGTATCTCGCCCCACCAAATATCCTACCGCCGTTCTCGCTTCGATAATTGTCCCAGAAATAAGAGCTTTATGAACCTTTTTTCCCTCAATCGCCAAACATTTTGTAGCTAAAATTTGGTAAGTTAACAAAATTTTTAACACAAAACAAGCAGGGGGAAATAACCAATCCAACAAGAAAATCCCGCCTCCAAAGACCAATAAGGTTACACCAAGAACCAGAACAACGAGAGTAAACCCAGCCTTACGTTTTACTAAAGCGTCATCAGATAAAACAAGCAATTTTGTTTGAAATTTGCTAATTACCTTTCCTATAAATATAATAGGATGTGGTAACCAAGACGGGTCTCCGAACACCAAATCCAATAGAAACCCGGCAAAAAGTATATAGAAATATTCCATATATGGTTACTCCTCCACCAACTCAAGCGTATGAGTTTCTCTCCAAATTATTTGATTTAGTGCAAAATGACGACATTGTCCATTGTCAATCCACCAATCATAGAACTCGCGTTTTTCAGAGCAATGTTGGTAACACAATGACATAATCACACCGCCATGTACGACGCAAGTCAAAGATTCTTTGCCTTCGGCCAACGCCTCATCCACCAGCTGTTTGAACCGGTCGGATACCTTTTGCGCAAAGTCCACGATGGACTCGCCCAGTGGACAGCATCCTACACAATTCCCCTCGACCCATTGGCGATACTCCTGATTTTCAGCCAAATCAGCGTAGTTTTTACCTTCAAAAATCCCGAAATTCATTTCTCTGAAATCTTCCACAACAAGTTTAGTTGCATTGGGGAAAAAAACATCGGCTGTCATTTTTGTGCGCAATAATGGTGTTATGTAAACTATATTGCAAGAGTGATAGGCAGGCATCGCCCGCAACTCCTCCAGGCCCTCCGGTGACACTGGCTCATCTGTAATGCCAATGTACGCCTTCCGCTTATTCCCTTCCGTTTTTCCGTGACGAATTAGGTAAATATCCATAAATACCTCACTTGATTTTTGTGCCGATTCCACAACTTACGCGATAAACATCCGTCGCGGATTCCGCTAATTTGCAGGCAAGCCGTCCGATTTCTTCACGTTTCATGCGAAAGTCACGATCGACTGGTACCAAACCGCATCCCATTTCTCGAACGATTACAACCGGTTTTTCCAACAACGCCTCAATCGGAGAATCTGTATCAAAAAGTTGGAAAATATCCTCTTTTTCATATCCTAAGTTAGCGGCAAAATCCATTTTACCTGCAGCAAATCCGCCTATAATCAGAACCATAATTTACCTCCGACAGCCAAAGCTAAAACCATAAAAAGTTCTCCATAACACAGAAACCACCCGGCTAAATCACCTGTAATGCCACCAAAAATATGAATAGAAGCAGTACGATAACACAGGAAAATCACCAAACCGGTCACCGGGATTAGCAGTCCACCCCAAGAAAACAGGACACAAAACCCAGCAAATAAAATCGCCAGAAAAGTTCCTAAAACAACCGCCACATTGGTACGTGCAGCACCATCTTGGAACGCGTAGAGCAAGCCTGAATTTTTCGCAGGAGGGAAAGTTGCAACTGAAAATCCACTGAGGCAGCGGCTAAAAACATGGATAAGCGTCAATGCAACAGCGGTTTTTCCTGTAATTTCAAGTTCTGACACGGCGCCAACATAGGCCAAAAGATAGCAAACCACCCCAATGATGGCGAAGGCACCTGTGTGAGAATCTTTGAGAATTTCCAACTTTTTTTCCAACGGCGCGTGGCTGGCCAAGGCATCAGTTGTGTCGCAAAATCCATCTAAATGAATACCACCAGTTACAATAATCGGTAATAATACAATTCCAATAGATGTCAAAATTCCAGAGAAATCAATGATTTCACAGACTATTCCCCATATAAAAATCGATAAACCGCATAAAACTCCAACTAAAGGAAACGCTATCATCGCGTATCGCAAATTCTTCGGAGACCAGTCCACCTGAGGTACCGGAATGGCGGAATACATGGACAGAGCCACTGCGATGGTATTGAGCACTTTACACACCTCCCTTTAAGTCGATAGGAATTCCGCAAACGACCTCTGTTACACGGTCAAAATATTCACTCATATATCGAGTTACACCCGCTAAAAGTTGTAAATATGTCCTAGTTTCTTCATTTTCCGGTGGTTCTTCCAAGAAAACATCATTTGAGACAATAATCAGATTCTCAGCAGTTTCCCCCAAGACACTCAAATTTTTACAGATTTCTTCCAACGGATTCTCAAATTTTTCCTCGCCAAACTGGACATTGGCAACCAAATTACCCATACATTCTAAGAGCACTGTAGCTTTTTTTGGCAATGTTATGTCAACAAGTGAACCATAGCACTCTATTGTATCAAAACCCTTGTTTTTTCTCTGTTTTCGGTGTTTTTCAATACGTTTTATACATTCATCATCCCAAGGCCGCATGGTTGCTATGTAAATTCTAGGCTCCGGAAAATCCATGGTTCTATCTTCGGCAAACAGGCTTTTGCCACTAGCGCTTCCGCCAAAAATCATGTGCTTCATGGAAAAACCTCCTACAGTGGCACATATGCCTCAATGTTTGTGGCTTCGAAGGTCGTCATTTGATGGAAAACTGCCATCGCCATGTCCAAAATAGGCAAAATCGCAACGGCACCGGTACCTTCCCCCAGGCGCATATTCGCTGTGATGATTGGGGCTTTTTCCAGAGCTTCCAGCACGAGGTGACCTGCCGGTTCTGCGCTGACATGGCTTGCCAGTATATAATCTGTCGCAGATTTACACAACTTTACAGCAATTAAAGCGGCGATACCGGAGATAAATCCATCGAT
>JAWXUJ010000058.1:0-7474 GCA_044432765.1 Eubacteriales bacterium
GGCTATTTTTCCTCCAATGGATTTTTAGTCTCCTTTGCAAGGGATATCTCCATGGGATTGGTGGGCGCAGGGTTCTACATTCTGCCGCCTGTCCTTCTGTGCGTCACTTGGCTGTCCATTGCCAGTCGGAAAAAACCGGTGGTTTTGCGGATTGTATCCCTACTGCTCTTGCCCCTTTTCCTAGGCAGTTTGCTCCATCTCTTCGTCTCCAGTGACTACGCCTGGAGCTGGTCCATGTTCGCCTCTCTCTACAAAGGCGGGGTGAGTGGCACCACCGGTGGCATCCTGGGCGGAATATTGGCCATGGCAATGGCTGGGGCATTCAGCGATGTCGGAGCCATTTTCATCCTGATTCTGGCCTTAATCATTACCTTATTGACCGCCTGGAACATCACGTTGTTCAGCTTGATTCGCGCCATTCAAAACCGTCCTCGACCCCAAAAGGTGGAGGAAAAGGAAGATGTGGACAGAGCTTCCGTTCTGGTAAACCATGTGGCAAATAAGCACATTGAAAGTCTGGAACGGCGGGAAGTCCGAAAAGTAGAACGGCAAAAACGGAAGGTTTCCGACTTTGACATCCCGGTGGATGGGGAGCCTTTGGGCGGGAAAAAATCTGGTTGCTCTAAAAAAGCACCGGACGAGGTGCTGAAAGACCAACTTTCTATGAAAACAGAGGAAACCATCGCCGTACCCGATGTAATCAACTACAAGCCACCTGTGGAACCGCCTCCAGTGATTGCACCTCCGACACCTCCTATTGTGCCCATTCCGGTGATGGAGGCTCCTGTGCCAAAGGTGGAACTTCCTCCTTTGGACAAGCCCGCTACTTCGGAAAAGGTGAAAAAGGCCGATGCCATTGAAGCCTCCCAAGAGATTACGCGGGAAATAGAAATGGCGGTGCCTACGACAGGGGAGTACTTATATCCTCCCACCCACCTGCTGAAAAGCGCTCGAGGTGGCGTGGTGGACGGCACAACCGAAATGCGGGAAAACACAGAGCGTCTCAACGGCACGTTGCAGAGCTTTGGCATCGATGCCCACATTGTCAACGTGACCCGTGGTCCCTCCGTCACCCGCTACGAATTGGAACTGGACAGAGGTGTCAAGCTGTCCAAGCTGACCAATCTGGCAGATGACATCGCCCTGTCCCTGGGTGCAACCGGTGTGCGGATTTCCGCGATCCCCAACAAGATTTCCGTGGTTGGCATTGAAGTGCCCAACCGTTTGGTCAGCATGGTCTCTGCCCGAGAAGTTTTGGATTCTACCGAATTTTCTGGCTCTAAATCGAAGATTTCCTTTGGCATCGGCAAGGACATCGGGGGCAACTGCATCGTTGGCGACATTGCCCGACTACCTCATATGCTCATCGCCGGTACCACTGGCTCTGGTAAATCTGTCTGCATGAACAGCCTGATTATCTCTCTGCTGTACAAAGCCCGTCCCGATGAAGTACGGCTGATTATGGTGGACCCCAAGATGGTGGAACTGGGCATCTACAACGGCATCCCACACCTGCTGATTCCTGTGGTCACTGACCCGAAAAAAGCAGCGGGCGCCCTCCAGTGGGCGGTCACAGAAATGCTTCGTCGCTATCGCATGATGGCAGACGCCGGTGTTCGGGATTTGGACACCTACAACAAGCAAGTTGTCCTCACCGATGATGAGCGTAAGCCTATGGAACAAATCGTGGTGGTCATCGATGAACTGGCTGACCTGATGCTGGTCGCCGCCAAGGAAGTGGAAGAATCCATCTGTCGTATCGCCCAAATGGGTCGTGCCTCTGGCATCCACTTGGTCATCGCCACCCAACGTCCCTCAGCCGACGTCATCACCGGTCTGATGAAGGCCAACATTCCCTCCCGCATCGCCTTCGCTGTGGCCTCCGCCATGGAATCTCGCATCATTTTGGACACCCAAGGTGCGGAAAAATTGGTGGGCAAAGGGGATATGCTCTACGCACCCCTGGGGCAAGGAAAGCCCAAGCGGGTACAGGGTTGTTTCATTACCGATGAAGAAGTCCAAGAGGTGGTCAACTTCATCAAAACCACCTCAACACCCAACTACTCCGACGAAGTTCAGGATCAAATCGACCAGTCTGCATCCAAAAACACCAAGGGCGACACCTCTGGCGGTGGCGCTTCCGTGGACAGCATGGACAGCGGGGACGAGATGTTGCCTGCGGCAGTGGAGGTCTTTCTGGAGACCAACCAGGCCTCTGTTTCCATGCTCCAACGGCGACTAAAATTGGGCTACGCCCGAGCAGCGCGGATTATGGACGAGATGGAGGACAAAGGGTTTGTCGGCCCTTCCGAAGGTTCAAAGCCACGACAAATGCTCATCACAAAAGACCAATGGGAGGTCTTACAAAACGGTGGCACCATCACCGATAATCCGCCCGTAGAAGACGCAATCGACTAGAACCTTGGAGGTAAGCAATGAAAGAATTATCAAGCCACAATAAGACACGCTATCTGGTAGAAATGGCCGTTTTGGTCGCCGTTTTACTCATGTTGGAAATCACAAACCTGGGCTATTTGAAGTTCGGCCTGTTGGAAATGACCATTATGCAGGTGCCTGTCATCATCGGCGCCATCGTCTTAGGGCCAGCAGCAGGCGCCGTTTTAGGCGGTGTGTTCGGCCTTACCAGCTTCTGGCAGTGCTTTGGTAAAAGCGCATTTGGTGTGGCTCTGTTTGCCATCAACCCAATCTACACATTCATCATCTGTGTGGTGGGTCGTGTGCTCATGGGTTGGCTCACCGGCTTGATTTATAAGGGTCTGCAAAAAGTGGATAAGACCAAAATGGTCAATTTTTTCGTAGCCGGCCTGTCTGGTGCACTGCTGAACACCGCATTTTTCATGGGGTTCTTGGTGCTCCTGTTCGGACAGACTGATTACATTTTAGGCATTCAAGAGAGTTTTGGCGCAACATCTGCCCTGGGCTTTATCGTCGCCATGGTCGGCGTACAGGGCATCTTGGAAGCTGTACTCAGCTGTGTACTTGGCGCAGTCATCAGCAAGGCTGTTCTGCGACTGAAACACAGCGCATAAATCGTTCCTTAGAAGGAATTTCTGGAGGCAATAGAAATGAAGAAAAGCATCTTGAACTTGGTAGCTGTAGCCGCACTGTTGGCTGCGCTATCGGTTGTTGCACTGCTGGGACTGAACCTGGGATTTTTCCAGGTGGACAACCTCTCTGACGGTGTGGTTTTGGGTTTGGACTTGGTTGGCGGCTCTGAAATCACCTACGAAGCCCGCATTCCCGCCACCATGACCGCAGAAGAAGCCACAGAATCACTGGATAGTGCCCAGACCATGCTCCGGCAACGGCTCAATGCCTTGGGCTACACCGAAGCCACCGTCTACCAATCTGGCGACAACCTGATTGTGGTGGAAATCCCCAACGTAGGCGACCCGGAAGAGGCCGTCCAACAACTGGGGACCACCGCCGTGGTGGAGTTCTGTGACATTGACGGCAACGTCCTCATGGAAGGTAGTGGCATCGCTAAGGCCTACTACGGCTACGATGTCATCGATAACACCGGCATGAAAAAACACTATGTCGGCCTGACCTTCACCGATGAAGGCAGAGACTTGTTTGCCCAGGCCACCAAGTCCGTAGCCAACCGCGCCGATGGTATGTCCTATCTCTGTATCGTTATGGATGGCGAAATCATTTCTTCCCCATACGTCAATCCCGCCCAATATGCCACCACCGGCATCGACACCGACACGGCGGTCATTGACATGGCAAACGGCACTGCGGAAGAGGCCACCTACTTAGCCAACATCATCACTGCCGGCAAACTGCCCTTTACCCTGGACTGTGTCAAGCTTCAAGCCGTGGGCGCAACCTTGGGCGAAGCCAGCCTGGAAACCAGCTTGATGGCAAGCGCCATTGGGTTAGCCTTGGTCTGCGTCTTTATGATTGCAGTCTACCGGATTATGGGAGTCATTTCCTGCATCGCCCTGTCCATCTATGTGGCGGCCTTCGCCGTGATCATCGGTGGATTCCACTTGAATCTCAGCTTGCCCGGCATCGCCGGCATCATATTGACCATCGGTATGGCTGTGGATGCCAACGTGGTCATCTATGAGCGTATCAAAGAGGAATTGCGGACAGGGAAGACCATTCCCTTTGCCATTGATGCCGGCTACAAGCGAGCCGTCACCGCCATTTTAGACTCCAACATCACCACAATCATCGCCGCATTTGTGCTGATGATCAAAGGCACTGGCACCATCATCAGTTTTGCTCAAACACTGCTGATCGGTGTGGCGCTGTCCATGGTGGTCATGCTCCTATTCACACGAATTTTGCTGAAAACTGCCGTGGGCTTAAAGATTACCAATCTCAAAGCCTACTGCATTTAAGGAGGTGCCAGTATGAAACAGAAATTTGGAACCTTCGATTTTATCAAAAACTTTAAATTTACCTTTATCATCTCTGCCATCTTTATGGCAATCGGTGTGGTTGGATTGATTTTGGCGGCCTTTGGAGTGCCGGTGTTCAACTTCGACATCGACTTCGTCGGTGGCACCACCATGCAGTTTGAGCTGTATACCCCAGTTGAATCCACCGTCACCGCAGATATCGCATCCATTGTGGAAGCTGTCACTGGGAAGGCACCGTCCTCCGTTACCAAAGCCGGCGACAATGGTACCCAAGTGGTCATCAAGACTTTGGAACTGGACTCCGTCACCCGGGATGCTGTTTTTGATGCAGTGGCAGAGGCCTATAACTTGCCTGAAGGGGACACCCCCATCAAAAGCGACTTCGTCTCCGCCTCCGTGGGCAATGACTTGAAGAAAAGCGCCTTTGAAGCATCCCTTATCGCTGTTGCCTTGATTCTGGTTTATATCAGTATCCGATTCCGCCTTCGTTCCGGTTTGGCGGCTGTGTTTGCACTGGTGCACGACCTGTTGGTTATGCTGTCCATGTATGTGATTTTCCAAATCCCGTTGAACATGAACTTCATCGCCGCCGCATTGACCATTTTGGGCTACTCCATCAACGCCACCATCGTGGCTTTTGACCGCATCCGGGAGAACCAAAAATTAGAGCCTGATACCAACTTCGGCGACCTGGTCAACAAGTCCATCCACCAGACCATGAGCCGTAGCATCAACACCACATTGACGACACTGTTCTCCATTGTGATGCTCCTAATCTTCGGTGTCAGTTCCATTCAGAACTTCGCACTGCCTGTGTGTATCGGCATTCTCTGTGGTTGTTACTCCTCGGTCTGCATTTCCGGACCAGTTTGGAACCTTTTGGAGCAGAAAAAGGGTAAAGCCAAACCAGCCAAGGCCCAAAAGGCTGCTACCTCTGCTCTGGAGGACTTGGAAGGCCAGGAATTCGATGATTCCTACTACTTCCCAGAAGGCCTGGACGTAGAACTAGAAGAAGAATAAACGCTGAAACGCCACCCAATTCGGGTGGTGTTTTGTAAGCGCTTAATAACCACCTGGCTTTACAAGTGGGATACACAATGAGTCAAGTGATTGAGGTACGGAACGAGTATCGGATGGCGGAATTTAAAGATATTTTAGCCCCGCGGAAGGCCAGAGGCCTCAGCGTGCGTGCTTTTTGTTTTGAACACGGAATCAGCCAACACACCTATTATTATCGTCTGCGTAAATTGCGCCAGCCAATGAAAGGCGGTGCTATAGGAAGTAAACTTGCGGAGGCGGTCATCTATACCATCGACGAGACTGCTAGAGCCACGAGCCTATCTGAACCATATCCTGCAACAAATGTCCTGCTTAGGCAACACTCCCTCCGCCCAAATCCTGGAACCACTGATTCCCTGGAATTTTAAACAGTAATACGCAATTCCCCTCGCGTCAAGCGAGGGGGATTTTTATGCCGGTTGGTTATTAAGAGCTTACGTAGAAAAACTCGAATTAAACCCGGAGGGGAGGGGTTCTTGCCCCTCCCTAAGACTAGAAATCTCCACCATTTGTCGTAAAATGGTGGAGATTTTTCGTTTGCTAGGGCAGGGTAGAACCCTGCCCTTACAAGGCTGTGTGCATTTTTGTACAGCACCTTTTTGTTTAGGAACCTTGGGTTGGGCGTTGCATCACTGGTGCGGAGGAGTCTAGGTTGGAGGTGGATGCAGTGGTGGTCAAGGTGTAGGTGTAGGATTGTTTGGTACCATCTTCAGCGGTGATGGTGACGGTGATGGTCACAGTGGTGCCAGCGGCGGGGAGGGTGTAGGACATGGTGGAACTGCCGTTCACACTCCAGGAGAACGCGGTGTTATAAGCATTGTCCGAGGAGACGGTCAGTTGGCTACCGGCAGTGGCGGAGGTGAAAGCCAGGGTAGAACTGCCACCGGTGGTTGCCGTTGCTGTTGTGGTACCATTGAAGCCAGAGGCGGTGAAGGTCAGCTTTATGCCGTCGGTTTCACTGGACAGGTTCTCGGTGTCTACATCGTCGCCACCGGTCTGATCCCAGGAGGGAATTTCCATTACGGTGTCATTGTCGTCACCTTCTGTGTCATCTTGAATGACTGGTTGTTGCACCGGCGGTTGGGTTGCAGGCGGTGTGGTTGTGGTATCGCTTGCAGAATCATCGTCGCTGGAATCATCGTTGTCATCGTTGTCATCGTCGGTATCGTCTTGGATGACGGGCTGCTGTGCTGGAGATTGGTTTGCAGGCGGTGTACCTGTAGAGTTATCGCCAGAGGTGTCGCCAGAGATGTCCACCACAGCAGGGGAGTTAGCGTCCAATTCGTTGATGGAGTTGAGGCCAGCATTTGCGTCGGTTACGGAGATGGTGTATTCCACGGAGGTTTTTCCATCTTCCGAGGTGACGGTGATGGTGTCGCTTGCAGTGAGGGTATTGGTGGTATCTGTGCAGGAAATGGTGGCGTAATCGGAGTGGGTGATGGTCAAGTCAGTGTAGGTCAGTGAACTTGCATCGGTTTCGGTGATGGAAATGGTACCAGATCCATCATTGTTGGTGGTAATGACAAATTCAGCATTGGTGGCAGTAATGTTCGTGATTTCTGCCTCACCACTCAATAGAATCTCAACGGTGTATTCCTTTTCGGAGCCATCTTCTGCGGTGACAGTGACGGTTTCACCATCGTCCAAGTAGGTGCTATTCACATCCCAATCATATTCAGCATTGGAATCGACCAATGTGACCGTGATGTCAGTGGATTTCACTTCATACTTGTCGGTACCAGAGATTTCGATGGTGTCGCCATTGAGTTTGATGTCGGCATCGTGGCTATCAGTGATGGAGATACCTTTTTCATCGCTCTTTTCGTATTCCTCGAAGCCGGAGATATAGAGGGCGGTTAAGGTGTAGCCTTCTGTTTCGCCAACCGCTGCCACTTCCAGCTTATAGCCGTAGTACTCGTCGTCCTCGTCTTGGGTTCTGTTCCAAAGTTTATTCAGTTTGCTGACGGTGACTGCACTTTCGTCGGTGGCAAAGTCACAGATTTCCGCACTGGAGAAGGTGA
>JAWXUJ010000059.1:0-7465 GCA_044432765.1 Eubacteriales bacterium
GTGGTATCAGTTTCTGATAATCCATTATCAGTGTCATTGTCCTTATCATCAGTATCGAACACTACCCATTGGAATTCTCCATTTTCGGTGATGTCGGTGTATGTACCGTTACTATACACCACCACTTTGCCGCCGTATAGGTCGGTTTCGCTTTTGGTTTGGCCGTAGATAATATCGTGGGCGGCAGGCCATGCGATGTATACTAGGGACATGGTGACGGTTACTTGGGAGGTTACAGTAAGATCATCAGCTAATTTGTAATTGCCAGCATCGTCGCCAGTTAAGGCAAAGCCACTTGCCGAGACGGTAAAGATTTCTTCGCCTTTGGTGGTTAATGTGTCGCTTGTAGCATAATCCCCAGCAGTAATTGCACCATTAGCATTAGTGAAATCAATCTGTACGCTGTCGCCAGTCTCTACGCCAGTGAGTAAGGCGCCTGTGTTTAGAGCAACTTTATTGCTAGTGCTATCCACTTCTTGGTCGACGCAAGTGATACCAGAGATGGTGACTGTTTTGGCGGTGACGGTGAAAGTGGCGGTGCCAACATAGGATGTGCCACCGACTACAAAGCTGATGAGGATATCGAACTTGCCAATTTTGTCCACATACAAATAGTTGTCCTCGATGGTGCCCACGCCATCCCCATCGCCATCCCCACTGGTGATGACATAGGTGATGTCCTCGATGTCGGAGATACCTGTATCATCAAATAATTCAATGGTATTCAGGTCAATTCCTGCATTGGTGTAGTCAACAGTTATGTTTTCTATATCAACCAACGTTGTAGGTGTATTCCAGAAAGCCAGCCCATAGACACCAGATTTTTGGACGGTCAAGGTGAGCAAATCGCCATCGACGGTGAAGAAGCTATCATCAAGCTCTACAACATCGCTACCATCGTCAAAATAGACGCTGTAGTTTTTATAGCCCTGATAAATGCCAGCCAGTGGGATGTAGAATGTCAGGTCTTCATTATCTGTCAGGTCTTCATCATCTGTTAGGTCTATTTCACTATAGTTTGTCGCACTTTCTCCACGCTTTTGGATGCTTACGTCGATGTATAACTTAGCATTGTTGGCGGTGAGGCCATTTTCTGCGGCGGCTGCCAAAATGGCGGCGGTGTCGCTACTTGGGTTTAGTTCCACTTTGTAGGAGACTGTATCAGTGCCAATCAAATCGTCCATGCCATCAATGGTGATGGCGGTCATGCCAGAGGCCACATTGAAAATGGTGTTTTGGCGGATGTCTGGAATTACGATTGGAGCTAGTGGCATCTCATCATCGTCATCGCTGTCCAACTCCACATAAAGGGTGATTTCGTTGCGGATAACTTGGTCGCGGGTGACCACTACATTGTAGCGACCCTCTGGAACTTCAAAGCTATATTCGCCTTTTTCATCGGTGGTTGTCACAGCAATTTGCTCTGCACCTTGCATTAGGGTAACAACAACGCCTTCCAAGGCGGTATTTTCAGTGCCACCGAAATCTATACCTGTTACTGTGCCACTCAATGTGGCTTTATCATTTGCCTCCACGGCTGTGAAGGCGACATCATCTTCCGGTTGTGGGAAACGACTGCCGAAGTCGTAAATGGTGCCGTCCGAGTGTTCCCAACCAGTGTATGCGCCCTCTAGGGTAGGCAGAATGTGAATTGTTTGAGGGAGAGCGCCTGTGATATTATAGCTTGTAGTATCTGTAAATCCTGTAAAGGTCACATCATAGGTTGTGGATGCACTTCCGTCCTCTGCATAAATTTCAAAAGCACCAATTTGTTTTGCTGTGCTTTCTTGTGTGCCAGCGTGGCGGTAGTTGGAAGTAAGACTTGCGCCGATTAAATAGCTACCAACGGCGGTGGGTTCTGTGTCTACCCATTCACCGTCCACATAGTACAAATAGTCGTAATCATCGGAATCATCGGAATCAAGTACATCACCATTTTCATCTGTAACAGTAATAGAAAGTTTGGTGCCTTCTACTAAGGTGCTATCAGCAATGGTAAACGTAACCTCTGCAGGTTGCACCACTTGGGTCACATTGTGGGTTAGGTCTTTGATGGCTGCGATGATTTCAGCGTCATATGTATCGTCAATAACAAACTGCACTTCATAAGTATGTGTGCCAGCGGCATTAACTGCGGCATTATCTTCGTCAGAAACCCAAACAAATTTGCCAGTGACGGTGGTATATTTATACCCATCGGTAGTATTGCCAGTCTGAACCACAGCGGTACCGCCCATTAAATCGGCATCTCTACGGGTATCCCCATAGACAAGATCCACGGCGGTTGGCCAAGAAACATGAGGAATTGTTGCGTTAATGGTAACGGTTGTGCCTTCACCATCATTAACAGTGCCAAGGGTATAGTTGCCCGCATCGTCGCCAGTGAGAGAGATGCCGTGGATGGTAACATCAAACTTGCCTGTATCTCCACCTGTGTATGTTGTATCCGTGATTTCACCATATGCTACGGTAAAGTCGATGGAAACATCGTCGTTGTTCACATCACCGTCAATAGTACCGCTGGTGTTGTCCAGTTCAACTGTCGTGCCGACAACACTACCAATGGTGTCAATGTCATCAATCGTCACTTCTTTGGCGGTTACGGTCAAAGTAGAAGTTTGCCACGTTGGTGGGTTTGTGTTGCAAGCTGGGGTATACGCTTCGATGATGAAGGTACCTGCGCTGGAGCTATCCAGTGTAGTGCCGTCGATTTCGCCAACCCCTGTGCCACCTGTGATGGTATACACGGTATCATCGGTAATCACATCAAATATGCCCAATTCAGACAAATCAATGTCGCCATAATACTCTACTTCATCTGATTTTCCATCAAGGGTTTGCGCCAACATGAGATGGACTTCGGTATTATTGGTCTCTCTCACTGCGTAGTAGGCCGCCACATCAGAGCTTAAATTGCCGCTATCTTCTGTATCGTCAACGCTTGTGGCAACCCGCCCCAAACCAGCGGCGGCTGTGACGTAAACATCAGTGCCATCAAAGTTATCAAAGGTTATAGTTTTGCCGTTGTATAAATAGACGTTGGAGTCTACGACTTTTTCGCCAACGTCGCCAAGCATCTTGAGCTTAACGTCATTTGCATTCGTCGTGTCGATTTCTTCAATCTCAACGCTCTCAACAACATAGTTGTCAAACACTTTTGCATCATCGGAAATGGTCATAACACCAGAAATTAGGCCAACACCTGCGGCAATACCTGTGGATTTATTGCCCGTGATGCTAGATGTGTCATACATGTTCAAGACACTATTATAAGATGGCATATACACACCAGCACTACCACCATCGCCAGAGATGTTGTTAGAAATACTAGATGTGTCATACATATTCAAAGTACCGCCACCGAAAGCGTAGAAACCAGAAGCTAAATAAGAACCGTAGTTATCGTGAATAGACGCATCGTTATACATGTTGAATGTACCACCACTATATACGCCAGCACCACTGGTTGGAGCATAGTTATAGGCGATTTCGCCACCATACATATTCACGGTACTGCCTGAGCGGACGAATAAACCACCAGCAAAGGTGCTAGATGAGTTATAGGCAATCACGCCGCGATACATATTAAAAGTGCCTTCGTAGTTATACACACCACCACCGCAATGAAGTGTGCTAGAAGTGCTACAGCCCAGGATATTACCGCCATACATATTGAATGTTGCGTAGTTCTGGATGAACACACCTGCGCCACCCTTGTCATAGGAGCTGGCGCCATAGATGGCACCGCCCACGATTTTGATGGGATTGGTAGCGGCGGTTAGGGCGGCTTCTTTTTCTTCTTCGGTAGCAGTTTCCCAAGCACCATCAGCGGTTGTTACCCAGCCGTTTTCATCGTAATAGCGCACCTGTGTACCGCAATCGTATAGATTTAAGGTTGCACTGTTTTTGGGGTTCAAAATGGTGCGGTTGGAATTGGTCATTGAAATATCGTGACCATTGAGGCATAGATTGACCGTATCACCAGGCCAGATATAGATGGTGACACCCATAGCAAGGTCATCTTTCAAATAATAACTGCCTTCGTTAAGGTAATAGTGACCAGCACTGAGGGTCATAAAGTCCCCAATGGTTGCGGTTGTCAGCTCCTGCCAATCTGTGTGGTCATTGCAGGAATCTGCAGTGGTGTCGGTATCCACCGCAAAAACTGTTGTGCCACCAAAACAGCTAAAAATCATCACCAAGGTCATGATCCATGCCAAGAAGCGAGTGTGTTTTTTCATGTTTATTCCAACCTTCCCTCTATATATCTATCGTTATTTTAGCACATTTCCCCATAATTGAAAAGCCTTTTTTTGGGGGAATATTTAAGCGTCCAGTTTCCCTCCGACTGGGAGCATCTTTTTTGTCCAGGGGGAAATTTTTTTTATAGAGTTTTGGAGAGTTGCACGTTTGTGTGCAACTCTCTTTTTGTTTTTCTCTACGGTTGAAATCAGGAGAGGAGGATTGGATGACACAGAGCGAAAAAAAGACCTTCGTCAGTGCCTATTTGAAAACCATGGATGCCACCGTTGCTGCCCAGATGGTTGGGTTGGGCGATGGGGTTGGGTTGCTTTCCCGGGCTGACATTCAAGATGAGGTTGCCCGCCAACGGCAGACACACCAGATTTTGCCCCAGGATGTGACCCGCAGGATGCAGGAGCTTGCCTTTGGGCGAGCCAATGACTGTGTGAAGCTGGCGCTGGAGGAGGGCTATGATTTGGACAGTTTGGACTTGACACTGCTGTCGGAAATCAAGCGTACCGACAAGGGGATGGTGGAAATCAAATTGGTGGACCGTATGAAAGCCTTGGAGTTTTTGGCTGCCCAGACCGGGGCGAAAAAGGATGCCGCCGCTGAATTTTTTGCCGCCATGGGGCAGGTGGATGGCACATGAGCAAGTCCTTTGTGGCCTTTTCTCCCAAGCAAAAAACAGCCATGCTGTGGTGGCATCCCGCCCGGACGGACACCTGCCACTATGACGCCATCGTTTGCGATGGGGCGGTGCGGTCGGGGAAGACGCTGTCTATGGGCATGGGGTTCGTCCTTTGGGCCATGTCCCATTTTCACAATCAGCGGTTTGGCCTCTGTGGTAAGACCATCGGTTCCTTGCGCCGGAACGTGGTGGCAGAGGTCATGCCGAAGTTGCAGGGGATGGGCATGGATATTGTGGAGAAACGGTCGGAAAACAAGGTGATTATCACCTTTGGTTCCCGGAAAAATGAGTTTTTCTGCTTCGGGGGCAAGGATGAAAGCTCGGCTGACATGATTCAGGGCATTACCTTTGCCGGGATTTTGTTGGATGAGGTGGTGCTCATGCCACGGTCTTTTGTGGAGCAGGCTTGCGCCCGGTGCTCTGTCACTGGGTCTAAGTTGTGGTTCAACTGCAATCCGGCCTCCAGCGGGCACTGGTTTTATGAGCAGTGGATTGCCGGGGCAAAAGATAGGAACTGCCTTCATTTGCACTTTACCATGGAGGACAATCCGTCCTTGGCACCGGCCATTCGTCAGCGGTATGAGCGGCTGTACACCGGGGTGTTTTACAAGCGGTTTGTTCTGGGGGAATGGGTGGCGGCAGAGGGGCGGGTCTATGATTTTTATGACCCATCTGTCGCGCCATCGGTGCCGGAGGGGGAATTTTCCCAGTGGTACATCTCTTGCGATTATGGCACCGTCAACCCGGCCTCTTTTGGGCTTTGGGGGAAGATGGATGGTGTTTGGTATCGGGTTTCCGAGTTTTACTTCGATTCTCGCCGGGAGGGGCGACAGATGACCGACGGAGAATATGCCGTGGCCTTGGAACGGCTAGCCCAGGGACGGCATATTTCCGCGGTCATTGTTGACCCATCTGCCGCCAGTTTTATGGAGGTGCTTCGGCGCGCGGATTTTCGAGTGCTTCGCGCAGACAATCGGGTGCTGGAGGGGATTCGGATGACTTCCCAGGCTTTGAAAGAGGGGCAAATCGTCATTTGCGACACCTGCACCGATTGCCTCCGGGAGATGGGGCAGTACGTTTGGGATGGGAAAAGCGGTCACGATGGGGTGGTCAAGGAGTTTGACCATGCCATGGATGATATGCGGTATTTCGTCACCACGGCTTTGATGGAGCGTCCCAAATGGACGGCGAAGACGGTGGAGAGGCGGAGTTAGGAATTCGCGGAGCGGTTAGGAATTAGGAATTAGGAGTGAATATGATGAAATTTTGGACGACGAAGAAGAAGACCAGTGCGGTGGCGACACAGCTTCGGTCTGAGGGGAGCCATCCCTTTGGTGGGTTGGCGACGACACAGGTGGAGGATTTCCACATCTACAGCGCACTGCGGGATGCGGTGCCTATGATTGATGGCGCCATCACCAAGTTGGTGCGTTTGGCGGGCGGGTTTTCTGTGGAGTGCGGTGACCAGTTCGCTCAGGCGGGGTTGGAGGAATTTCTCCGCACGGTGCCCTGTGGCTATGGGCAGGTGGGGTTGGACAACTTTCTGTCTGCCTATTTGGACAGCCTTTTGACCTACGGTCGCGCCGTGGGTGAGATGGTTATGGTGGACAAAAAGTTGGAGGCCGTTCTCTGGGGGGATGTGACCAGGTTGGAATTGAAACAGGGTCACACACCTTTGGAGATTGCCCTTTGTGACAATATGGGACGGCCTTTGCCCTACCCGGAATTGTTGCTGTTTTCCACACTCAATGCCCAGGTGGGGCATCCCTATGGGGTGTCGCTCCTGCGGGGGATGCCGTTTTTGGCGGATATTCTCATGAAAATCTACCACACCATCGGCAAAAACTGGGAGCGGGCGGGGAATGTGCGGTACTCTGTGGTGTACAAGCCCAGTGGGGATGGCTTTGACCGCGCCTTTGCCAGTGACCGGTCCGAAGAGATGGCCACCCAATGGGCCAAGGCCATGGAGGACAACAAACATGGCGTGGTGCGGGATTTTGTCGCCGTTGGGGATGTGGACATCAAGGTCATTGGCGCCGACGGCAAGGTTCTCGATTCCTCCGTGCCGGTGAAGCAGATTTTGGAGCAGTTGCTGGCAAAGACTGGGCTACCGCCCTTTTTGTTGGGGCTTTCCTGGTCTACCACCGAGCGGATGGCAAGTCAGCAGGCAGATTTGCTCACCACGGAACTTTGGGCCATTCGGCGGGCGGTGGAGCCTGTTTTGATGAAGATTTTGGGGCTGTGGCTTCGTTCTCACGGTTACGACTGCAAGCCTCGCATCGTCTGGGAGGACATCACCTTGCAGGATTTGGAAGACACGGCACAGGCTCGTCTGTACAATGCGCAGGCGGCACAAATTGAGGAGGAGTTGAGCGTATGCAAGTAAACAAATCAGCGGATTTGCTGGACGGTGGGCAAGCCGTCACCTGGGAGCAAATGGACAAAATCAATCGCTACACCAAGCGGGACTTGGAGCCGGAGGAGGTTTATGTCTTCTCCCTCCGTCTTTGCGACAACCAGGTTGACCGGGAT
>JAWXUJ010000060.1:0-7452 GCA_044432765.1 Eubacteriales bacterium
ATTCACCTGAATCGCGATGGCAGTGAGTTTATCTCACCCAATGCAGAGGGCAAATCGCCTACATTGCAAAGTGATGATTACATTGACTTTGATAAACTTTGGGGTGAACTGGAAGAAACCAGCGAGGCATTGATTTATGCTGGCAATTTGGACAACTTGAATGGCTATTCGGAAGATAGTGCCAACCCCGACATCATTTACATCAAAAACGCTGGCACCTCCTTGGAATTGCAAGCTGGTCAAAGTTATGTGATTGAAGATGCCACAAAATTGACAGAAATCAACATTTTGATGGAAGGCTATGACTTCTTCACCAATCCATATCCCGCACCCACTACCATCACCTTCACCGGCGCAGTGATCAACATTGCCAGTTTTGAAGGTACAACCGTATCGCGATTCCCCATTGTTAAAATCAACGGAGAAGAATTGGATGCAGTACAAGGGGAGTACGGCGAATTCAGTGAAACAGGCAACAAACTAATTTGGAACCTTCCAAATTTGGAAACCAACGGCGCAACAAACCGCTTGGTCGCCTATCAACATGGTTCCAACTTCCCTGGCCACATTTTGGCACCGAAGGCCGAATTCTGGAATCTGGACATTTCAAGTGCAACATGGGCAGGTGGCAACTGGAACGGTACCACCATCTTCCGCGATTTCCACGGCGGCAACATGGAAATGCACATGTGGTCTTATGGCGGCACCAAGGAAGCAAGCACCTATGCTACAGTCAAGGCTGAAAAAGACTTCATCGGTGGCGATTTGTCCAACACAACCTTTGGTTTTGAACTGAGCAAACCTTCCACTGAAATACAAACGGATTTGGATTTATCAACTAATTACGATGGCATGACCACTCCGGCAGACACCGACTTCCCCTTGTATGCCTACACCAGCTCCGGCGGTGCCATTTCCTTCTCGTCTTTGGTGTTTGACCAGGAAGGTACTTACTACTTCGTTCTCTCGGAACAACAGGGTACCATTACATTTATCACAGAGGATGTGGACGGTGTGGAAGTTACCAGTGCAACGCTTGATGATACCGACACATCCATCACCTATGATCAAAGCCAATATTTGGTTACTGTTGAGGTAAAGGATAAAACCAGTGGCAGTTACACCTCTTTCTCATCAAATGTATCCTATCAAAAATTGGAATACACGGATAGGCAATGGACAGTGCTAGATATCTCCACAAGCGTTCCAAAATTTGAGAACTCCACAGAAAACACCAACTTCTTTTCCTTCTCCAAGGTAGACGAAAATGGTGATGCCCTTTCTGGTGCACAATTCGGACTGATTACGTATGAGACCAATGGTTGTGTTCCTACACTGGAAACCCATTGGAGTACGGCGGTCTATTATACCAGCAAAGCCCCCAATGGCAACGTGGTATTCACAGGTTTGGAACCAAAAATAACCTATTTTTTCCGCGAAACAAGTGCTCCCACAGGCTATGACAAGGTGGAAGGGTTCTGGCAACTGGAAAAAGTCGACGAAACATGGACAGCGACTTACTACATTCTGGAAGAAAAAACTGTAATAGATGATGAAATCGAGGAAACAACCACATCTTGGGAAGCAGTGTTGGGTGAGAACGACCCACTCCAAGATGGAAAGTTGGTAAACAAACTTTCGGAAGGCCTTTCCATTACGTTGCAAAAGACCTGCGCCGTGCATGGCTTCGGATTGTCGGGCGCAGAGTTTGTAGTCGACCGTCTGATTATTGGCGAAGATGGCTATATCACCGTGGTGGAAAACAGCACCTTGGGCACCTTCGTCAGTGGAAGCAATGGTGAATTTACCATCACAGATGTTGAAGTTGGAAATTTCTACCGCTTGGTGGAAACCGTGGCACCAGACGGCTACCAAATCTTTGAGTCCGTGGACTACTGGGTTTTGGAAGTGATTTCCGCAACCGAATTTGACCTCTATGTCAAATACAAGGAGAGTAATGTACTCGTTAAATTAGATGGCAATGCCATCGCAAACGTCCCAGAGTTCTCACTACCAACCGTTGGTGGCGCAGGCACAACATTCCTGTATCAGGTTGGTACGCTGCTGCTTGTTAGCGGACTTGCCTTGATGTACATCCTGACACCTAAAAAAAGAAAGAAAAAAGGAGCATGATTATGAAAAAGACAATTACAAAGTTACTAATCGTATCCCTGGTCATCCTCTCCATGATGATTACCTCCATCCCCGCAATGGCAGCAGATGGAGCTTGGTCCATCACTGTCACCAATGATCCCACCACGACAAACATTAACATTGCTGGTGACACCTTCCACGCATTCCAAATTTTTAGCGCAAACTCAACCGCCTCTTATGCCGTTGTTGACAACTTCAAGGACTTTTTCTATGGGAAATTGACCGATGGCAACGGTCAAGAAGTCAACTTCTCCACTTTAAGAGATGCCATCGATACTGCTCAAAAGGCGTATGATGATATCATAGAAGCGGGCGATGACAAAGACAACGCCCAGCTTGCGCTGGCTGAGGCCGAAACCGCATACAACTACGCTGCTGGCCTCTATTTGGACAGCTATTCCGACTCCATGAGCGACCTGGCCATGCAAATCCGCACCTATGTGGAAAACACATTTGATAGCACACATGTCAATCATCCACAATGCGACGGCCATGCTGATGCAGTAACAAATGAAGACAGCAGTGAAAGCGCCACCATCACAGGCCTGGAAAATGGCTACTACTTCATCATGGATGACAGCACCACTGTGGCTGGTCTGGGTGTCACTGCAAGTGGTTCCTTCGTTCCTGTTGCAGACAGCAACATTAGCATTGCCGTGAAGAACAGCATCCCCACATTGGACAAAGAAATTCGCCACGATGATGAAGCTACAACAGATGCGAATAACAACCTAACTGGTGGTTGGGCAAATGTAGGCGACCATCAAATCGGCGACCTGGTGGAATACAAAATCGCCACCAGTTTACCAAAAGACATCAGTGGTTACATGGAAACTGCTGATAACGATGAAACCGTTTCCGAATATATGTATGTTATCTATGATACCATGAGCGAAGGCATGGATCTGAATGTGGATTCCCTGAAGGTCTATGTAGACACCAACCGCACAGAAGAATTGAATTCCTCCTATTATACTGTGTATACCAGCGATGATTTCAGTGAACTTGCTACAACAACAATTACAGCAGAAGATGGCACATCAACGACATTGCAAGATATTGTTACACAAGCCGGCGCAGACTTTGCCATCGTGGTTGATGTAGAAGAGTTTGTTGTGCGGAGCGGGGAGGAAGAATCCTACACCTACTCCTATGTCAATGGTTCCACTGGCACCGTTATCCCATCTCTTTACACTTATTACAATGCAACCCTTAACTCGGACGCAGTTGTTGCACCATCTACAGACAGCAACACCAACACCGCAAACCTGATTTTCAGCAACAACCCCAGTGACTTGTCCGGCTATGGCACCGATGACGATACCGTTTTCAACTATACCTTTGATTTGGACGTTACCAAAGTGGATGAAACAGGCGCGCCACTGGCGGGTGCAAAATTCGCCCTCTATGACGAAAACGAAAATCGCCTCCTTTTGGATGCAAAAGATGGCATCAATGAATATTACTTCAATGGCACCACAGAAGAGTATGGCACCACAAATGGCACCGATGGCTTTATCGTGACAGACGATACTGGCAAGTTTACCATCTATGGCCTCAATGATGACGAGAAATATGTCCTCCGCGAAGTGGAAGCACCCAGCGGCTACAACAAGGCAAATGATGTTGAATTTACCATCATTGCAACTTACACCGATGATTTGGGCACTGCCATCAGTACCATCAAATCCACCAGTACTGCAATCAGCTCTGCAAACAATGATTTGACCACCACCATCGTCAACCGTGAAACCGTCATCCTGCCCTCCACCGGTGGTGTTGGCACTGTGATGTTCCAAATCGGTGGCGCAGTCCTCATGCTGGGCGCAGTGGCTCTGCTGTTGTTCAAGCGTAAAAAAACCGTTAAAGAAGAAACCTCTGCTGAATGAAGAAAAGCCTTTCCATCGTCCTTTGTGTGTTGGTTTTCCTAGTCGGCCTCACCGTCATGTTCTACCCCACGGTGAGCAACTGGCTCCACGAGCAAACGGCATCCTATGCCATTGCCGACTATTGGAACCAAGCCAGCACCAAAACAGCCGATGAATACGAAGACGACTTCGAAGCGGCCAGAGCCTATAACCGCACCCTCTCCGGTGATACATCCTCCTTGTTGGAGGCATTCATGGGCGAGGACACCGACTACCAAAACGATGTCTACTGGACATCATTGGATGCTGTTAATGGCATTATGGGTATTCTCTCCATCCCCTCCATCGATGTAGCGTTGCCCATTTACCATGGCACAGATGAATCCGCCTTGCAAAAGGGGATAGGCCACCTGGAAGGCTCCGCCCTCCCAACCGGCGACGTGGGCAACCACACTGTCCTCACCGGTCACACCGGTCTGCCCTCCGCAGAACTGCTCACTGACCTGATTGACTTGCAAGTCGGAGACACCTTTCAACTGCAAATCCTAGACCGCAACTTCAACTATGAGGTCATCAATATCTACACCGTACTTCCATCGGAAACGGAAAACCTGAAAGCCCAGGCGGACAAAGACTTGGTCACCCTGGTGACCTGCACCCCCTATGGGGTCAATTCCCACCGCCTGTTGGTACAAGGCATCCGCACTGCCGATACAGAAGTAGAAGAAACCACCGATTTGGTCGCACAACACGTGGACGAAACCTCCACCGCACTGGCCTCTCTACCTGTGCTGATTCCAGTTGCCATCGGAATGGGTGTCCTGCTGTTGGTTGCCATCCTTGTGGCGATTTTACGCAGTCGTTATCGACCAAAACATACAAAAAAATCAGATAAAACCGATTAGTCCTAGAAAGGAGGACATGATGAAAAAACTGAAATACCTGTGGCCTCTCGTTGCACTTGTCCTCCTACTTGGGACAATTTTCATTCCCGCAATGGCGACGGACGCGTCCGCATCCTATGGTTTGACCGTCAATTACGTCTATTCCGACGAACCGCAAGCCAATGTAGAAGTCTCAATCTACACCGTGGCAACCTACGATGAAAGCAATGGAAGCTACATCTTAACCCAGGATTTCTCATCCTGTGGTTTGAAATTGGAAACCATCTACAACACATCCAATGCCAACGACGAAGCCCAACTTTTGGAGGATTTCATCCAGTCAGAAGGGGTTTCGCCCAGCTACACCATGACCACCGATGAAAATGGTCAAGCAACTTTAGAAAATCTGTCAAAAAAGAGCCTGCTTTTCGTCTCGGTTGCCAGTAGCACCTACAACAAAGGCACGTTGACCTCTCTGCCTATGATGATTTCTGTGCCCTATTACGACAGTATCAACAAGCTGTGGGAAGATCAGCCCACTTTAAACCCAAAAGTGGAGTGGAAATCCAAACCCACTGGCGGTGGCGGTCGTGACCCGGATCCGGATCCGGACCCGGACCCAGATCCTGAACCCGACCCGGAACCAGATCCAGATCCAGACCCAGACCCCGATCCAAACCCTAAGCCAAAACCCAATTCCAACCCAGATCCAGAACCAGAGGTGGTACGTCCGCAAGAAACCACCATTGTTCCCTTCGACCCCGGTGACGAACCTATGGAATTTATCTTCATTCCGGATATGGAAATCCCCTTGGCGGGTACCAATGCCTGGTTGATTTTCCCACTGGCTATGGCGGGTGTGGTCTTATTCTTGGGTGGCGTTTTGAGTTTCTGGAGGAAAGGACGTACCCATGACGAAGAGACAATGGATTAGTCTAATAGCCATGGCTCTGGGCGTGGTGTGCATCGCCGCTTCGGCCTATCTGTTGCTGGAAAATCAAACAGAAGAACAGGTGGCAGAAACCGTCAGCGCAGAAGTTGTCTCCCAACTCCAGGAAATTCTGTTGCCAGTCACAGAGGAAACAATGGAAGTCGAGAATGTGCCACAAGAGCAAGTCACCTATGTGGAAGTGGATACACCGGAGTCTATTATGATTCCTGAGGAAACGGCCTCTCAAGCCGCCCGCGTGTCAATCCCCACCATTCGCGTGGAAGATGTTGACTACTACGGGATGTTGTCCCTGCCGGCACTGGGACTGAACCTTCCCGTGGCGGCCGAGTGCGATGATGACTTGATGAGTCGTACACCCTGCGTTTACCTTGGTTCCCTCAAAGCCCAGAACTTAATTATCATTGCCCACAATTACCAGTCCCACTTCGGAAAGCTGAACACCCTTTCCACTGGCGCAAAGGCCGTCTTTGTGGATGGCACCGGAACGATGTACAGCATGACCATGACAGACATGGAATACATCGATGATTCGGATATACACTCCCTGATTTCTGGTGATTGGCAAATGACATTGATTACCTGCGTTTATGGAGACAACGACCACCGCGTGGTTTGCCGATTCCAAATAGACGATTAAAAAACAAGGCGAAAGCCTTGTTTTTTTGCATATCAGTAAGCTATAACAAACTGCTATTGACAATGAGGCGGAGATTTGTTATAATGATTTGCGAAAGATTCGCAAATTGGAGGTGCATACCATGTCAGCTTACATGACCAAACAACGAAAGGCGTTGTTGGAGTTTTTTGAAATACATCCTGATCAAGTGTTTTCAGCCCAACAAATCACTCAATATTTGGAGGAGCGATCCATCAGCGTCAGTGCGGTTTATCGTAATTTGACACTGTTAGAAGACGAAGGTTTGCTCCGCCGTCATGTGAAGGCGGGGACTCGAGAGGTCTATTATCAGTATGTTGCATCCTCCCATTGCCGTGGAAGGCTCCATTTAGCCTGCACACGTTGCGAAAAACTATTCCATATGTCAGCCAACCACGAGCGACAGTTGGTCGCGCAAATGTCCCTGTTAGAGGGCTTTCATCTCAATGCCGATATGACAGTTCTATATGGCGTTTGCCCAAACTGCGCGAAAAAATAAGGAGAATCCCATGAAAAAGTTTTATTCCATTCTGTTGACCATCTGCTTGGTTGCAACCACCCTGATGGGTTGCGCCACCACCAAAACCGTTGAACCCGCAGTAGCTGTTGAAGAGACAACAGACAATGTATTCAATGTTGTGACCACCATTTTTCCATTATACGACTGGACCGTCAATGTTTTGGGCGATACAGAAGGTGTTGAGGTGAGTTGGCTCATCGATAACGGCGTGGATGTCCACAGCTATCAGCCATCCACCGATGACATCATCCAAATCGCTCAGTGCGATTTGTTCATCTACGTAGGCGGCGAGTCCGACCAATGGGTAGACGATGCCCTGGCCAATGCCTTGAATCCAGATATGGTGGTTGTGAATTTGATGGAAATTCTTGGTGACGACGCTAAGGCAGAAGAGGTGGTTGAGGGTATGGAAGCCCATG
>JAWXUJ010000061.1:0-7401 GCA_044432765.1 Eubacteriales bacterium
AACCTCCCATTATGCGCGCTTTGACCACCAAAAAGCAACGGGAAATCAAGATGGAACAACTCCGCGTTGTCTCCAAGGCTGAGAAGATCATCTTCCCAATCGTGGTTGCATCCTTCGTCATTCTGCTCCTGCCCTCCACCGCTCCTCTGATCGGTTGCCTCATGCTTGGCAACCTGTTCCGTGAATGCGGCGTGGTCGAAAGACTGTCTGACACCGTGCAAAACAACCTGATGAACATTGTCACCATCTTCCTGTCTGTGTCCGTCGGTGCTACCACCGTGGCTGACCGCTTCTTGTCTTTGGATACCATCAAGATCATCGTTTTGGGTCTGTTGGCATTCTGCTTCTCCACCTGTGGTGGTCTGGTTGCAGGCCGCATTATGTGCTGGGCAACCAAGGGCAAGATCAATCCTCTGATTGGTTCCGCTGGTGTTTCTGCCGTGCCAATGGCTGCTCGTGTTGCACAAGTGGAAGGCCAAAAAGCCAACCCATCCAACTTCCTGCTGATGCACGCCATGGGTCCCAACGTGGCTGGCGTTATCGGCTCCGCCATCGCTGCTGGCTTCCTGCTGGCCGTGTTCGGTGGCTAATATCTAGCAAAAAAGGACGAGGCTTGCCTCGTCCTTTTTCTCTGCCTCTCCCTCTCCCTCTGGGAGAGGCACCCATCACAACGGGTGGAGGATTAGGTCTTTCAACCACACGACATGCCTAATCCTCAGTCAGCAAGCTGACAGCTCCTTTTCAAAAAGGAGCCATTAGGAGAATTATGAAAAATATACCATTATTTACATCAGAATATGGCTTAGCCACCTTGATATTGGAGGAAATTCCCACAAAAGGGTTGGGGTTTATCATCATTCGTTCCACGGACAACCTGTCCGGACTACTGTCAGATGGGGTAAAATTTTGCCATATGTGCGGCGCAGAAACCGTCTACGCCACTGCTGAGGCACCCATCCCAGGCTACCCATTGGCCTATGAAATTCTGGAATTTTCCGCAAAAAAGAACCAGCTCCCCGCCCCTATTGGAGACTTGAAGCTGGTTCCCATAACCGCGGAAAATCAGGATACCTTGTTGTCCTATTACGAAGAAGCC
The DNA here is from genome assembly GCA_044432765.1 of Eubacteriales bacterium. Taxonomy (GTDB): domain Bacteria; phylum Bacillota; class Clostridia; order Oscillospirales; family Oscillospiraceae; genus Avoscillospira_A. Next base: position 1,097 of record JAWXUJ010000061.1, read on the forward strand.
TTTCGCAACGTCCAAGGCAGTGGCCAGTATTCCAAAGAAACCCAAGACGGTTTTCTGGCCTATGTAGGGGAAAAACTAGTGGGCATCGGTGCCATTTCAGAAGGCAAATTAGAGGTGATTGCCACCCTAGAACCAGGGATGGGCTACGCCCTCGCCACCCACCTGCTAGCAAAAATTCCAGAGGAAATTATCACGTTGGAGGTGAGTTCAACCAACGAAAAAGCCTTAAATCTGTACAAAAAGTTGAAATTTTCCCAAACGGCAGTTTTGAAAACATACCATAAAATCCAGTAGTCGTATCTTCTTCTATGCCGTAGGGTCATGGCTCTCCATGACCGCGGGCGATTCGTAAATCGCCCCTACATCCATAACCCCGAATGCCTCATAGGCCTCGAATTTGGGTATTCTCCACATATTTTTGGCAAATTTTTTGGTATTGCATCATCTCTTCTGGCACTGCACCGTGGAGGCCGGGTTGGAGCAAATCTCCGCTGTCCACGAAATTCTGGAGAAAATAGGCAGGGCATCCGGCAATCCATGCCCCGATTTTCTCGAAGTCTTCGGCGGTGTGAAGTTCTGCCACCACCGTGGTACGGAACTCATAGGGAACCGTTGCCTTCTTTAAAAATGCCACGGTTTTTTCAATATTTTCAACCTTAAAGTTAGGTATTCCAACGGTTTTTCCGTAGGAATCCTGACTATTTTTTATATCCACCGCCACATAGTCCACCAACCCATCGGCAACCAGGTTCTCCAGTTTTTCCGGGAAACTGCCGTTGGTGTCCAGTTTGACGGCGAAGCCCAAATCCTTGATTTGCTTCAGCAAAACGGCTAAGTCCCGCTGGAGCATCGGCTCTCCGCCAGTGACGCAGACCCCTTCCAAAATACCCCGCCGTTTGCCTAGAAAACCCAGCACTTCATGGAGTGTCATGTTGGATTCCGGCTCCAAAACCAGGGAGCCGTTGTGGCAAAACGGACAGCGATAGTTGCACCCACCAAAGAAAATGGTAGCCGCCACCTTGCCGGGATAATCCAAAAGCGTCAATTTCTGTAAACCTGCAATGTCCATCATATTCCTCCCATTCCGCAACTGTAGGGTCGATTCACGATTCTCCCGCAAACCGCTCCTAACTCCTAACCGCTCCGCGAACCCCTAACTATACTATTATATATACCATATCTCACGAAAAAAAGCAAACTATGCAAAAGTCCCCAATTTGTATGCGTAAATGTCATATCACATTTGGTGCAATTTGTGATATAATTGATACAATAGCACATTAACGAAAGGAAGTACTCTTATGTTGAAAATCTCCATTACAAAAAACCCAAACCCAGCCGAAAAACCTGATGAAAACGCACTGGGCTTTGGCAAAATTTTTACTGACCACATGGTCATTGCCGAGTACAAACAAGGGGTGGGCTGGCGCAACCTGCGCATCGTCCCCTTTGGCACCATCCCCATGCACCCCGCCGCAGCCGTGTTCCACTATGGTACCGAAATTTTTGAAGGCCTGAAAGCCTATCGCACCGCCGATGGCAAAATCCAAATGTTCCGCCCTGACGAAAACGCCAAGCGGATGAACAACTCCGCCCGCCGGATGTGTTTGCCCACCTTCGACGAAGACGATTTCGTGGAAGCCCTCCGCGCCTTTGTGGAACTGGAACAGGACTGGATTCCCTCTGCACCTGGCACCTCCCTGTATCTCCGCCCCTTTATGTTCGCCAACGACCCCTATCTGGGTGTCCATGCCCCTGAAGATGTCATCTTTATGATCATCGCCAGCCCGGTTGGCAGCTACTTCCCCAACGGGATGCAACCCATCAAAATCATGATTGAAAATAGCGACGTCCGCGCCGTCCGTGGCGGCACCGGTGAAGCAAAATGCGGTGGCAACTACGCCGCCTCCAACCGTGCCGGTCACCGCGCCGAAAAGCACGGCTACTCCCAAGTCCTGTGGCTAGATGGCATCCACCAAAAGTACATCGAAGAAGTGGGCGCCATGAACATCATGTTCAAAATCGGCGACACCATCACCACCCCCGCCCTCAGCGGTTCCATCCTGCCCGGCATCACCCGGAAAAGCGCCCTGGCTCTGCTGGAGCATCAAGGCATCAAAGTCTGCGAACGCGCCATCACCATCGACGAAATCATCGAAGCCATCAAAGACGGTTCTTTGGATGAATGCTGGGGCATCGGCACCGCCGCTGTCATCGCACCCATCGGCACTTTGGCCTATGACGGTGTGGAATACACCATCGGCACCGGCGACGTTGGCCCTGTTGCTAAGAAACTTCACAGCGACTTGACCGGCATCCAATGGGGCACCGGTGTGGAAGATCCCTTTGGCTGGGCTTTCCCTCTGGAAAAGGCAGAGGGCGAAGCAACCGCTCGCTAAACACACCACTCAGCTTGTCAAAAAAGTCCTTACGGCCTTTTTCGCCTGCGCTTTACATCGCTTGCGCGTTGCCATTTTGTGATTTTTCACGGGGAAAATCACAAAATATGCCGCTGAGGCGGCGAGTTATCCGCTTCGCTCAACGTGGAAGGGAACCGAGGTTTCATTCCACACCTTCCCTCCTTGCGAAAATTTCGGCCTGGAGCGTTTTTTGACAGTCTCAATAGGGTATTCTGGCAGGAATCCTCCGCCAGGTATGCCACCCCCTCATAGATATATGCAAAATACACCAAAGATGTGTGAAAAATGGCATAAATGTTCTGAAAATATTCAAAAATCCTGTATATTAACCATGTTGACAAAGAGAGAATATTGGACTATAATGTCCACAATATCAATTAGGAGGAAAAGAAAACATGAAAAAGACCCGTATCTTGGCTCTGGTTCTGGCCGCTGCTATGTCCTTTAGCGCATTGGCAGGTTGCTCCAGCTCCACCGAAGCCACCACTTCCACTGCATCCACCACTTCCACTGCATCCACCGCTACCGCTTCCACCGAGGCCGCTGAAGAGGCAACCACCGAAGAGGCCGGTACCATCAAAATCGCTCTGATTGCCAACACCACCGGTGACTACGCTATGTACGGTGTGCCCGTTGCCAACGGCGCTATGCTGTACATCGACGAACTGAACGCTGCCGGCGGCATCAACGGCAAGCAAATCGAAGTCCTGTCCTATGACGACAAGGGCGACGGCGCTGAATCCGTCAACGCATTCAACCTGGCCATGGACAAGGGCATCACCGCTGTCATCGGCTCCGTTTTGACCGGTGCAACCATCACCCTGGCTGACGCAACCGAAATGGAAAATATGCCTCAAATCACCGCTTCCGCAACTGCCGCTGGTGTCACCCAAATCGACCCAGAAGATGAATCCCAAGGCATCCGCGAAAACGTGTTCCGCTCTTGCTTCATCGACCCATTCCAGGGCGAAAAAATGGCTGACTACGCTGCCAACGTCCTGGGCGCTTCCACCGCTGCCATCCTCTACGAATCCGGCTCTGACTACTCCGAAGGTCTGATGGCTGCATTCGTTGAACAGGCTGCTGAACTGGGCATCGAAATCGTTGCTACCGAAGCATTTGCCACCGGCGACTCCGACTTCAACGCACAAATGACCAAGATTGCCAACGCAAGCCCTGACGTTGTCTTCGCTCCTGTCTATTACGGCGAAGCTGGTCAAGCCATCACCCAAGGCCGCGCTGCTGGCCTGACTGCCACTGTTCTGGGCGGCGACGGCTACGGCGGCATCAGCGGTTACGCAACTGCTGAAGACCTGGAAGGCACCGTTTACTGCTCTGGTTACGCTCCCGGCACCGACTCTGTTGTCGACTTCGAAGCAAACTACGAAGCTGCCTACGGCGAAGCTGTCCCCAATATGTTTGCTCCTCTGGCCTATGACGCAGCAATGCTGTTGTGCGAAGGCTTGAAAGCCGCTGAAGAAGCTGGCCTGGAAGCTGGCTCCGAAGAATACAAGCAAGCCGTCATCGATGCACTGTCTGCCAACGCTGGCACCGAAGGCATCACCGGCTCCTACACCTTCGATGAATACAACAACCCCATCAAGTCTGCCGCCATCATGGAACTGCAAGACGGCACAGAAGTCTTCACCGAACTGTACTAATCCCCGCCAACAACCGCTGGAGGAGCACTGCCTCCTCCAGCGGCTTTTTTCATAATGAATGGTGAAGAGTGAATTGTTTCATGTAGGGACGATCATCGGTCGTCCACGGGCGAGCTATGCTCGCCCCTACCTTGTTTCACGACACTATTCACTATTCACCATTCACTATTCACTAAAATGAGAAAGGGAGACACTTTCATGTCCTACGTTATAAACCAATTTATCAACGGTTTGCAGTTGGGCTCCATCTACGCCCTGGTGGCACTGGGTTACAGCATGGTTTACGGCATCATTTTGCTGTTGAACTTTGCCCATGGTGACATCATCATGGTCGGTGCCTACACCACCTTCTTCGCTGTGACTGCATTCAATCTGCCACCTGTGGTAGCCGTTATTTTGACCATTCTGGTCTGCGCACTGCTGGGCGTTTTGATTGAAAAAATCGCCTACTCCCCCCTTCGCAACGCACCGCGTCTGTCTCTGCTGATCACCGCAATCGGCATCTCCTTCTTGCTGGAATACACAGCCCAGTTGGAAGTGGTCTTTGGCGCAGACACCAAGTCCATGGTGCAAAACCCATTGATTCCAGGCAGTCTGCAAATCGGTGATATGTCCATCACCTACGCCGCCATCTTCACCATCGTTGTGGCGGTCATCTCCATGTTGATTTTGACCTTCCTGGTGCAAAAAACCAAGCTGGGCAAAGCCATGCGGGCAGTCTCTGAAGACATGGGCGCCGCCCAACTGATGGGCATTTCCCTGAACAACACCATCTCTTTCACCTTTGCCGTAGGCTCTGCCCTGGCTGGCATCGGTTCTGTCTTGCACATCGCCTCCTACTACCAAGCCGATCCTATGATGGGCTCCATGTTGGGTCTGAAAGCCTTCGTCGCCGCTGTTTTAGGTGGCATCGGCTCCATCCCCGGGGCTATGATCGGTGGCCTGGTCATCGGCATGGTGGAAACTCTGGTCACCGCCTTGGGCCTGTCCGTCTGGAAAGACGGCGTGGTCTTTGCCATCCTGATTGTGGTGCTCCTGGTCAAACCAACTGGTCTCATGGGTCGCACCATGACCGAGAAAGTTTAAGGAGGTGGCATGATGAAACAAGATTACAAGAAAATTCCAATGCCAGCTCGTTATGGCATCAACATTGTGTTAACCGTCGCCCTCTGGGGCGCCCTGATGTACCTGATTTCCACCGGCATTGTCTCCAACTACTGGCAGGGCATTATGGTCACCGTTGGCATCAACATCATTTTGGCTGTGTCCCTGAACATCGCCACCGGCTATCTTGGTCAACTGCCTTTGGGGCACGCTGGCTTTATGGCCGTCGGTGCCTACGCCGGTGGTATTTACATGAAATCCACCCCACTGGCTGACCTGGTTTCCGCCAACGACTGGGCTGGCGCCGCCCCCTACATCATTGTGGCTCTGCTGATTGCAGGCGTTTTGGCAGGTCTCTTCGGCCTGATTATCGGCATTCCCGCCCTGCGGTTGAAAGGTGACTACCTTGCCATCATCACCCTGGGCTTTGGCGAAATCATTCGTGTCATTTTGACCAACATCGACTCCCTACTGGACTTCAAGCTGACCTACGGCGCCGCCGGTCTGAAGCGTATCCCCATGATTTCCAACAGCTTCACCCTGGTGTTCATCTGTGTTGCCGTGACCTGCCTGGTCATCCACATGGTGATGAAATCCCGCCACGGTCGCGCCATTCTGTCCATCCGTGAAAACGAAATCGCCTCCGAAAGCTGTGGCGTGGACACCACCTACTACAAGGTTATGGCCTTTGTCCTGTCTGCATTCTTCGCAGGTGTTGCCGGTTGCCTCTACGCTGGCTATCTGGGCAGCTTGTTCCCCTCCACCTTTAAATTCATGAAATCCGTTGAGATTCTGGTTATGGTGGTTCTGGGTGGCATGGGCTCCATGTTGGGCTCCATCGTTGCAGCCACCGTCCTCACCGTCCTGTCTGAGGCACTTCGCTCCCTGGGCGATATGCGGATGGTGTTCTATGCACTCATTCTCATCTGCATGATGATCTTCCGTCCAAAGGGTCTGATGGGCACATACGACTTCTCCATGAGCCGTATTTTGGAAAAGGCCATCAACTGGAAAAACACTGTGAAAACCCAAACCACAAAAAAATCCAAGGAGGTGGACAAGAAATGAGCAACGGTTATAAACGTCCCTCTCCCAAAACCAAATTGGTTCCTGTCCCAAC
>JAWXUJ010000062.1:0-7349 GCA_044432765.1 Eubacteriales bacterium
ATACACAGAGTACCATCCTTAATAAAGGCATAGGAAGTGGTATCCCAAACGGTGTAGCCACGAGCTTCAAAGGTGGCGCGGAGGCCGCCGGAGGGGAAGGAGGAAGCATCGGGTTCGCCGCGAACCAGCTCTTTGCCGGAGAATTCCATGATGATGCGACCGTCTTGGGTTGGAGAGATAAAGCTATCGTGCTTTTCAGCAGTGATGCCGGTCATAGGTTGGAACCAGTGGGTGAAGTGGGTTGCGCCTTTTTCCAAAGCCCAGTCCTTCATGGCAGTTGCCACCACGTTGGCGATGTCCATGTCCAGGTGGGAACCTCTTTCAATGGTTTTCTTCAAAGCCTTAAAGCAGTCTTTGGGCAGTCTTTGTTGCATGACGGTCTCATTGAAGACCAGAGAACCGAACATTGCGGGTACGTCATTCATAATAAACACCTCAATCATAAATTTAGCCCAGATGGGCGTGATACATAAAAAAAGGGCGCTGTGGACAATGCAGTCCACAGCGCCTTTGCTGTTTACGGTTGCAGTATATCATTGATTGGAGGATTTGTCAATATGAAAATGTGAAAATAGTGGATTTATACAAAAAAATACAAAAAATCAGATACATTCTCGATAAATTACATGAAGAAAAAAGTTACGCCTAGGGACTTGGCCTGTGATGAATATGCCTTCCGTACAACTATATAAATTTACGCAACTTTACCTTGACAGGGCAAACAAAATTAGATATACTAATAGAGATTGAACAAAGGTGTTCATCAAAGCACAAGGATTGCAAAAAAGATGGCACCTGCCAGAATTTTTGCCCCCTTTTTTGCTTTGGTGGGCGCTTTTCTGATTTTTTAAGAAGCGGGGTGACAGCTGAAATGAAACGTGCTTTGGTGGTTTCTGCCGTGGAAAAAGCCACGGAATTTTTTGTGGAAACGTTGGGCGATATCAATATAAAAGAGATTGTAAAGTGTCGCAGTGGTGAGGAAGCTCGCTTGGCCATGGCGGAGGATAGTTTCGATTTGGTGGTCATCAACCACCCACTGGTGGGGGAAGCAGGGGAGAGCTTATCTCGCTACGCTGCCAAAAAGGCCGGCATGAAGGTCATTCTGGCTGTAAAAGCCCAGGATTACCCCAACATCGCCAAGGAGATGACCCCACGGGGCATCTTCACCGTATCCAAGCCAACCAACCGGCAGATTTTTGGCGCGGTGCTTCAATCGGCACAGGTCAGCTACTTCGCCGGTCTTGCCAAAGAGGAGGAAATCTCCCGCCTGCGTCAAAAATTGGAGGACATCAAAATTGTGGATAGAGCAAAATGTATGCTCATTTCCAACTTCTCCATGGATGAACAACAATCCCATCGCTACATAGAAAAGCAGGCAATGGATTTACGCATCAGCCGCCGAAAAGTGGCGGAAAATATTTTGAAAGCATACGAGTATTAAAGGAAGAGAGATTTTATGAAACTGAATTTTACAAAAATGCACGGATGTGGCAACGACTACATCTATTTCAACTGCATGGAACAAGAACTGGCAAACCCAGAAGAAATCGCCATAGCCCTGTCCCATCGCCACTTCGCAGTGGGCGGTGACGGCATCGTGATGATCTGCGCCTCCACCGTTGCAGACGCTAAAATGCGGATGTTTAATATCGACGGTAGCGAGGGTAAAATGTGCGGAAATGCCATCCGTTGCGTGGGCAAATACCTGTATGATAACAAAATTGTTGCAAAAACTGAAATCGCCATTGAAACCCTCAGTGGCATCAAATACCTGACTTTGACCGTCTGCAACGACAAAGTCAGATCCGTCAAGGTGGACATGGGCGCGCCCATTCTGGTGCCAACCCAGATTCCTGTGAACATGGAAGGGGACATCGTCATCTCCAAACCTCTTACCGTGGATGGCAAGGAATACGCCATCACTTGCGTGTCCATGGGCAACCCCCACGCCATCATCTTCACCACCGGCGTGGACGATTTGGAACTGGAGAAACTCGGTCCCAAATTTGAAAACCATCCTGTTTTCCCAGAACGTGTCAACACCGAGTTTGCAGAACTTCGCCCTGACGGTGTCATCCGTATGCGGGTTTGGGAACGCGGCAGTGGCGAAACCTTCGCCTGCGGTACCGGCGCTTGCGCCACCGCTGTGGCAGCCGTCCTCAATGGACACAAAGAAAAAAATCAGGACATCACCATCTCCCTTTTGGGCGGGGACTTGTCCATTTGCGTTGCAGATGAGACGGTTTGGATGACTGGCCCTGCAACCAAGGCCTTTGATGGTACCGTAGATTTGGAGGATTTGAAGTAATGACCAAGTATATTTTCGTAACCGGCGGCGTGGTTTCCGGCCTCGGCAAGGGCATCACTGCTGCATCTCTGGGTAGACTGCTGAAGCAACGCGGCTTCCGCGTTGCCGCCCAAAAGCTGGACCCCTATATGAACGTAGACCCCGGCACCATGAGCCCTTTCCAACACGGCGAAGTCTTTGTCACCGACGACGGCGCAGAAACCGATCTGGATTTGGGCCACTACGAACGCTTCATCGATGAAAACCTGACCAAGTTGTCTAACTTGACCTCTGGCAAGGTCTACTGGAACGTGCTGAACCGGGAGCGGGCCGGTGGCTATCTGGGTCAAACTGTCCAATTTATCCCCCATATCACCAACGAAATCAAAGAATTCATCTATGGTAACGCAGAAATGACCAAGGCTGATGTGCTGATCACCGAAATCGGTGGCACCACTGGCGACATCGAAAGCCAACCTTTCTTGGAGGCCATCCGTCAAGTATCTTTGGAAGTTGGCAAGGAAAATTGTATGTTTATTCATGTGACCCTGGTGCCTTTCCTCCGTGGCAGTGACGAACACAAGTCCAAGCCCACCCAACACTCCGTCAAGGAATTGCAAGGCATGGGCATCGCTCCCAACATCATCATCACCCGGGCTGACGAACCACTGGCAAAGGGTCTGACCGACAAAATTTCCCTGTTCTGTAACGTGAAAAGCGACTGCGTTATTGAAAACCTGACACTGCCCAACCTGTACGAGGCACCCCTCATGCTCCACGACAACGGCCTGGATACCGTGGTCTGCCGGGAATTACACCTGGAGAGCAAAAAACCAGATATGACCGAGTGGAAGTTGATGACTGAGAAAATCGCCAATCGCTACCGCGATGTCCAAATCGCCATCGTCGGCAAATACGTCCAACTCCACGATGCCTATTTGTCCATTATGGAGAGCTTGTATCACGCTGGCTACGACATGGGCACCAAGGTCAACATCAAATGGGTGGACAGCGAAGATGTCACCGAAGACACTGTAGAAACTCTGCTGGGCGACTGCAACGGCATCCTGGTGCCAGGTGGCTTCGGCGACCGTGGCATTGAAGGCAAGGTTTTGGCCTGCAAATACGCCCGTGAAAACAATGTGCCATACTTGGGCATCTGCCTGGGTATGCAAATCGCCGTCATCGACTTCGCCCGCCACGCCTGTGGCTACACTGGCGCTCACTCTGAGGAGTTCAACCCTGCCACCAAATATCCTGTCATCCACATCATGGATGAGCAGAAGAACATCGACCAAAAAGGTGGCACCATGCGTCTGGGCGCATACCCCTGCAAAACTGTCCCAGGTTCCAAGCTCCAAGCACTGTACAGCGCCGATGAAATCAGCGAACGTCACCGTCACCGCTATGAATTCAACAACGAGTACCGGGAAATCTTCGCTGAAAAAGGCATGAATATCAGCGGCACCTCCCCCGATGACCTGCTGGTGGAAGCTGTTGAAATCCCCGCACACCCCTACTTTGTAGCAGTCCAGTTCCACCCCGAATTCAAGAGCCGTCCCAACCGTCCCCACCCCCTGTTCCTGGGGCTGGTCACTGCATCTCTCAACAACGAAATCAAATAAAATTCCATATATTGAAGGAGAAAATCCATGAAAGTCAATGCAAATTACAATAATCTGGAGAAAAGCTATCTGTTTTTCACCATTGCCAAAAAAATCAGAGAATATACCGAAGCCAACCCCGATGCCAAGATTATCCGTCTGGGTATTGGCGATGTGACCCAACCTCTGCCCGCCTCTGTCATCACAGCCCTCCACAGCGCTGTGGACGACATGAGCAAGGCTGAAACCTTCATGGGCTACGGCCCAGAGCAAGGCTATGACTTTCTGCGAGAAGCATTGCAAGGCTACTACGCCAAGAAAAACGTTGCCCTGGAACAAGACGAAATTTTCGTCAGTGACGGCGCAAAAAGCGACGTGGGCAATATTTTGGACATCTTTTCCGTGGACAACACCGTCCTGATTCCAAACCCTGTCTATCCTGTGTACCAAGACACCAACGTCATGGCTGGTCGCAACCGCATCTACATGGATGCCACCGCGGAGAACAACTTTTTGGCCATGCCAGACGACAGCGTGGATGCAGACATCATCTACCTCTGCTCTCCCAACAACCCCACCGGCGCTGTGTACAATCGGGAACAACTCCAGGCTTGGGTGAACTACGCCAACAAGAAAAACGCCGTCATCCTCTTTGACAGTGCCTACGAAATTTTTGTCCACGATGAGGATATGCCCACCAGTATCTTCCAAATCGAAGGCGCTCGTACCTGCGCCATCGAAATTTCATCTCTGTCCAAAACCGCAGGTTTCACCGGCACCCGTTGCGGTTACACCGTGGTGCCCAAGGAATTGGTTCGCGACGATTGCAGTTTGAATACCATGTGGCTCCGCCGTCAAACCACCAAGTTCAACGGTGTGCCCTACATCGTCCAAAAGGGTGCTGCCGCCGTCTTCACCGAGGAAGGCCAAGCTGAAATCAAGGCAAACATTGCATATTATATGGAAAATGCCGCCATTATGGCAAAAACACTCCGCAAAATGGGTATCTGGTTTGTGGGCGGTGAAAACTCTCCCTACATTTGGTTTCAATGCCCCAACGGCATGGACTCCTGGAGCTTCTTCGACAAGTTGCTGACCGAGGCCAATGTGGTGGGTACCCCTGGCGTGGGCTTCGGCTCCAACGGTGAAGGCTTCTTCCGTCTCACCGCATTTGGTGACCGCGACAACGTCATCGAAGCCATGACCCGATTTGAAAAATTGGAATTTTAAGGAATGAAATACACCACCATTCTATTTGATTTGGATGGCACCTTGACCGACTCCTCTGAGGGGTTGGTCAATTCCCTCCAATATGCTATGAAACAGTATGGCATGGAGCCTTGGGCACCAGAGGCATTGCACTGTTTCATCGGGCCACCCCTTTTGGACACCTGCCGTGATGTACTCCATATGACACCAGAAGAAGGGCAGAAGTTTCTCCACTTGTTCCGTCACTACTTTGATGACTGTGGTTGGCGGGAAAACCAACTGTTCCACGGTGTTCCCGAAATGCTAAAGGCATTGAAAGATGCAGGCGCAACCCTGGTTTTGGCCACTTCAAAGCCGGAGGTGTTTGCAGTTCGCATTATGGAATATTTTCATGTTGCCCAGTATTTTACAGTGATGGCTGGTAGCGATATGGACGAAACCAGAAGTTTAAAAGCCGATGTCATCGCCTATGCCCTAGAGCAACTGCCGGATACCGAACTGTCCAAAACCGTTATGGTTGGCGACCGGAAACACGACATTGTGGGCGGTCAAGCCCACAACCTGGACACCATTGGCCTGTTGGAAGGCTTTGGCGGCCGTTCTGAATTGGAAATTGCTGGCGCAACCCATATTGTGGACACCATCGCAGACTTGCAATCCTACTTGTTGACATAAAAAAATACCGTTGCCAACTGGCAACGGTATTTTTTTAAACTTTTTTACATCAAACCAACACAGTCGAAGTATGGCTTGGTGGCGATTAGAGCCTTGTTTTCCCGGAAGGGAGTGTGGGTCAAGGTAACCACGGCGTAGTCACAAATATTCATGGCTTCTTCCAGAGTGTGGTTGGCAAAGCCTGCCACATTGCCCTCGATGAATGGTTCACAGGCAACGACTTCGTAGCCTCGTTCTGCCAAAATTTTGGCGAAGACGACGGAGGGACTTTCCCGGGTGTCGTCGATGTTGGGCTTGAAACTCATGCCCAACACGGCGATTTTTGCCCCGGGTTTCACCTCTTGCCCAATGCGGTCAGCCACCCAGTCGGGCTTGTGATCGTTGATGGTGCGGGCTTGGTGAATCAGAGGGGTGATGTCCTCAAATTTTTCATGGATGAACCAGGGGTCCACGGCGATGCAGTGACCGCCAACACCGACACCAGGGGTGTGGACGTTGACGCGAGGGTGGCAGTTTGCCAGTTGAATCAGGCCAAATACGTCGATGCCCAAATTGTCACAGACTTTGCTCAGTTCGTTGGCAAAGGCGATGTTGATGTCCCGGAAGGTGTTCTCTGTCAGTTTGCACATTTCGGCGGTTAAGTCGTCGGTGGTGCGGATGGTGCCTTTGGTGACCACTGGCAGATAAATTTCACGGGCATATTCTGCGGATTCTGGGCGGTTGGAGCCGATGATTCGGTCATTTTCCCGCAGTTCCAGAAGCATTCTGCCGGGGATGATACGCTCTGGACAGTGGGCGGTCATAAAGTCCGCAGGGGACAGGCCACTGACCTCTGCCACGATGGATTCCACCAAACGAGTGGAATAGGGGGGAGAGGTGGACTCCAAAATGCACAGATTGCCCTTGGTCATAACAGTACCGGCGCTTTTGGCGGCAGCCTCAACAAAGCGCATGTCGGAGACGCGCTTGCCATCGGCAGTTTCTTTGTATGGTGTTTCCACGGCGATGATGAACACATCGGCAGGTTCAATTTGGGTGGTGAAGTGGAGACGACCAGTTGCCATGGCGGTATCCATGGCTGCTTGCAGGTCAGGTTCAACGATGTGGATGTGGCCTTGGTTCAAGGTGTCCACCACAGTTTGGTTGATGTCGAAGCCACAGACTTCATAACCAGCCAAGGTGAAGGTTACGGCGGTGGGAAGACCGATATAGCCGCAACCGATGATTTCGATTTTTTTCATTTGCTACGCCTTTCAGACGAACTTCGTCAAGTATTTAGTGGTATTATAACACATTATACTCGCTTCTGCAATGCCTCTTTGCGGTCGATTTTTTCCCAGGGTAGGTCCAGGTCAGGGCGACCAAAGTGACCGTAAGCGGCGGTTTGGGCATAGATGGGACGGCGCAAATCCAAAGAGCGGATGATGGCGGCAGGTCGCAGGTCGAACTCGGCGCGGACGATTTCAGCCAGCTTGCTGTCGGAGACAGAGCCAGTGCCGTAGGATTCCACCAGAACGGAGACAGGTTGCGCCACGCCGATGGCGTAGGCCAGTTGGATTTGGCATTTTTTGGCC
>JAWXUJ010000063.1:0-7253 GCA_044432765.1 Eubacteriales bacterium
GAAGGGAACCGAGGTTCCCTTCCACACCTTCCCTCCTTGCGAAAATTTCGGCCTGGAGGGTTTTTTGACAGTCTCCAAAAACCGCCCTATCCGGGGCGGTTATTTTACATTCTCGCTTCGATTGTAAACTAAGTTAAAAATAATGGTTGACAATACCAAAAACACCAGCTATAATAACACCATCTTAAAAACCAAGGAGAATCCCCATGGAAAAAACCAAGTTCCGACCTGTTGAGATGGTGTATATCGCCAGTTTTGCAGTGCTCATTGCGGCCTGCTCCTGGATTTCCATTCCCGCCAACGTTCCTTTCACCATGCAAACCTTTGCCGTTTTATTGTCCATCCTACTATTGGGAGGCAAACGCGCCACCTTAGCTGTGGTAGTCTATTTATTGTTGGGCGCCGTGGGCGCGCCGGTCTTCGCCGGCTTCTCCGGCGGTCTTGGCGCATTGCTGGGCAGTACCGGTGGCTATCTTTTCGGCTTTTTGGCACAAACGCTGCTATACTGGGCTATCATCAAAAAACCAGGCGAACGTCCCTTCCTTGAGCTGGCTGTTTTGATTGGCGGAATTCTCCTCTGCTATGCAATCGGCACCATCTGGTTTGTCCAAGTCTACACCGCCAACACCGGCCCTGTGAGCTTTATGACTGCACTGATGTGGTGTGTCATCCCCTATATCATCCCCGGTTGGGTAAAATTGGCACTGGCCTATGGCCTGTCTCACCGGTTGCGTCGCCATGTCCATCTATAACATCAGACCCCACCACGGCCTGTGCCTCCACTTTTTCGCCGGGGAGGGCTATAGCCCGGAATTTGTGGCAAATATGACTGAAATCAAAGCGCATTTGAAGGAAAACCCAACCGTGACCCTGGTTGCAGGGGCGGACAGCGTTTGCAAAGCCTGCCCCAATCGAGTGGGTGAGCGAGATTGTCGCTGTGATGGCAAGGTGCTGACCTATGACCAACGGGTGGTGGAGCTGTGTGGCCTACGCCTGGGCACCACCCTCCCCTGGGACGATTTTTTTGCCCTGGTTCGAGGCAACATTCTATCCCAAAACCGCCGAGAAACCGTCTGCGGTGACTGCCAGTGGAGCCATCTATGCCAATGCCCATAAAAAACACGCCGTCAGGAAATGGACAATCCATTTCCTGACGGCACTCGGCTTGTCAAAAATGATGTTTTTGACAAGCCGAATCGCCTGCGGGCGGATTTATCCGCTTCGCTCAACGTGAAAAGGAACCCTGACGGTTCCTTTTCACACTTTTCCTCCCTCCGAAATGTGGGAATCTTTTTCCATTAGAAAGTTCTTTGACAGACTGCGCGCCGTCAGGAAATGGACAATCCATTTCCTGACGGCGCTTTATGTTCACACAATTACAACTTCCGTCATGCCCTGGCTTTTGGCCAGTTCCTTCAACTGGGTCATCAGTTGACTGTCCGGACTTTCCCACTGGGCGCAGATTTCACGCGTACCCAATGGGCGATAGGCGATGATTTTATACCGTATGGGCGCAATTTTTTGATGAGGTGCCACTATCTTTGCCACAGTCTCCACCGTGGTGTGGTTGGGCAACACACGGGGCGATACCACGGTGCGTACCTCCCATAGTTTGCCCAGTTGCACCAACGCCAGCACTTCTTTCAAAACGCCGTGGTTTCCCCGGCCTGTCAGCCAGCGATGAGCCTCTTCCGGGCTGGCCTTTACGTCCACCATAGCCCCGTCGGTCACTGCCAAAAGGTCTGTGTCCTGGGACAAGGGGTAGGAGCCATTGGTATCCAAAAAGAAGGTCAATCCCATGGCTTGCACCCCTCGTCCTAGGGCCACAAGGTAATCCCGCTGCATGGTGCATTCTCCGCCGGACACGGTGACCCCTTGGATAAAGGGGCGGTTTTTCCCAATTCGCGCCAACAAAGTTTCTACATCCATCCACTGTGCCTTGGGGCTGGCATGGTGAGTGCAGGCCTGTAGACAGCGATTGCAGTCTACGCAGTCCCCTTGGTTCCAGACCACGGTGCCATGTTCTCTGTGTAATGCCCCCTTGGGGCAGACGGAAACGCAAGCGCCACAGTGGTTGCAAGGCGCAATGGTCTCCGGATTGTGGCAGTAGTGGCAGTTGAAGTTACACCCCTGGAGGAACACCGCCGTCCGGTTGCCGGGCCCATCCACAAAGCTGACATCTACTATGCGGTTGACCAATCCTTTCACAGTTGGCGCACCTTCCGTTCCAGAGAACGATTGTTGTCCCGACTGCCCAGTCCCCAGTAGGTATTGGCCTGGGGAATGGCCTGGCCTTGGGAGAGGGCATCCATATCCGACCGCTTCACCAAATACCCGGTGATTCGCACCACATCGCAGTCCTGACAATAGGTGGAGAAGTACCGCATCCCGCTGGCAAATCCGCCGTTGATGATATCCACAATGGCAGAGGGATTGGTTTTTGCCGTTTGGTCAAAGGGGAAAATATCGCCTACACCAGAGGTGAAGTAGGGGTGGAATCGTCCCGCGTGGCGCAGATGGTCATAGAGGTCAATCTCCTGCCCAATGGGAATGCGTACCCCGGCGCTGACGCCGATGTCGGTGTCGATGCCCACCTGGGCATGTAGGTGAAAACGATGTCCATTGCCACTGCAATAGGCGCTTTCAAACTGTCCCACTTGGTGCTGAATTGCCTGGAGAATCCGCTCTGCCAAGTCGTCGCTCTCCTGGCTATGACCGTAGGTGCCCTGGCTTCCGTCCTTTTCCATGAGGATGTTGGTACACTCTGCCAAGCCCACCATACCAACCATACCAAAAAATTGCTCCAAGGATAAAAAACCCTCTTTCACCAGGAAGTTTGAGGTGAAAAAATGGCTTTTTTCCACAAGAAACCCAATTTTGTCTTCCACAAATTGGCAGAGCGTCTCCACGCAATGGGGCAATACGTTGGCAAAAAAGTCCTGGGAGTTGACCGCCTTATCCGCCATGTTTTTCAGAACCAACCGGGACAGGGTAAATGCACCGCCGCCAATGGGCAATGCGTTATAGCAACTGGCAATGCCATAGCCCTGGGGATAGAGCTGGGAATACTCCTTGTGATTGGCAAAGCTAGGCTTAGCGCAGGCCAGCTCACAGCGGACGCAGTCCTCTGCAAAGTCTCTAGGGGTGATTTCTGGATCGTAGAGCAGTGTCAATGAGGGAATGGCCTTTTGTAATTTGGTTTCAATGTCCACGATGATGGCTCCCGCCACCGTCTTTTCCGGCCCGATGTTGCCGTGACAATAGGAGTCAGGGATGGAGCGATCTAAAAATACCAAGAAGTCGTAAATCAGGCCATAGGCCTCCTCACGATCCTGGATGAATGGCTCCAACAACTGATCCAGTCGTCCCAGATACACCGGGTAGTGAGTGATGGACGGCACATGGCGGTAGAACATCTCCAACGCCAAAATTGCCTCTTTTAATGTAGTAGGCGGCGCAATGCACAAAAAAGCACAGCCTTGTTCCATCAGTTTTCCATAGTCTGGCAACAGGTATCGAGGGCAATAGGGGGCGTATCCCTCCCCCATGTCACACAAAAGCCCATCTTCTTTCAGTTGGGCGAAGGCTCCGTTATCCCAACTGGCAGGCAGGCTGCCCACCAAGGTTGCCGCCAGATTGTGCACCAGTTGTTCGTGGGTCAAAGACCCATCTGCCAGCATCCCCAAAATGGTCTCATTGGAAATTGAACACATTTGAAATACCTCCTTGTATGTTGATTGATTTTATGATAGGATAGACCCAGAAATAAAAATATGACAAATGTCAAATCGGAGGTGCATCATGTGGCTTGGTGAGATGTTGACCCTGGGCGCTTCTTGCGACACCACCACCCTGGCGCCCTATCTCAACGGAAAGGTGCGACTGCAAACCTACCACAAGGGGCAAATTTTGGCGCAAAACGGAATGCCCATCCACGCTGTCACCCTTTTGATGGACGGACGGGTAGAGGGCATCAACTACAGCCTCCAAGGTGTTCCTCTTGCCACCACGGAAAACAGCCCCTTGTCCATCTTTGGCCTTTTGGAGTGCCTCCACCAAGAGGACTGCCACTCGGCCTATCTTCTGGCGCGCACCAACTGCACCGTGGTGGAGATTGAAAAATCCTATTTTTTAGAAAGCCTGTCCCAAGATGTGGTGGCTTTGAATTTGGCGCTGTCCTATTTGGCCCGGTTCACCCTGGAGGCATTGGAGCACAAGGATGCCGTTTTGGCCCTGACACCACGGCAACGGTTGGAGCACTATCTGTCCCAGTCTGCCCAATCCCACCCTCTCCCCTATCAGATTCCCATGACCAAGGAGGCATTGTCCCACAGCCTCCACATCCACATCCGCACCCTCTATCGCCTTCTAAACCAACTGGAGCAAGAAGGCTTGATTGAATCCCAATACGGCAAAATCCACATCCCCGCCACCAGCAAACTGGCCTATTCCAAATAGCCTGGTTTGGATAATTTTCACCTTTCCCATTGACAAGGTTACAGATTTGTGCTAGACTGTTCACATAAATACATACACTTCATTTAACGAGCGTTGTACAACGACTTTTACGGTGAAAACAACGGCCTGAGTGCCCTGTTTTTTCTGGAAAAGTCGTTTTTTTACGTTCAAAATCCAAAGGAGTTTTTTATGATCTCATCTATTCTCATCCAAAACGCCGCCGCCATTGTCACCGTGGACGGCGATGACCGCGTCTTGACCAACGCCAACATTCTGGTGGAGGGCAATGTGATTTCCTACATCGGCACTGACGCAAAGGCCGCCGACCGCACCATCGATGCCAGGGGCTGTTACGTCTACCCCGGCCTGGTCAACACCCACCACCATCTCTACCAAACCTTCACCCGCAATCTTCCACAAGTGCAAAAAATGGAGCTGTTCCCTTGGTTGGTCACCCTCTATGAAATCTGGAGAGGACTGGACGAGGACTGCATCTATCACAGCTCTCTGGTGGGCATGGGGGAACTGCTGAAATACGGTTGTACCACCTGCATGGATCACCACTATGTCTTCCCCAAAATCGGCTCTGAAAACTTCATCGACCAACAATTCCGCGCCGCCGATGACTTGGGCATCCGCTTCCACGCCACCCGGGGCAGTATGTCCCGTGGGAAGTCTGCCGGCGGGTTGCCTCCCGATGATTTGGTGCAATCTGTGGACACCATTTTGGCAGATAGCCAACGTCTGGTGAAAAAATTCCACGATCCCGGCCAGTTTGCCATGCACCAAGTGGCATTGGCACCTTGCTCCCCCTTTAGCGTCACCACGGAGTTGCTGAAAGAATCGGCTGTGTTGGCCCGTCAACTGGGGGTTCGCCTCCACACCCACCTCTGTGAAACCATAGACGAGGAAAACTTCTGCCTGGAGGCCGTGGGCAAGCGTCCCCTGGACTACATGGCCTCCTGTGGTTGGATTGGAGACGATGTGTGGTACGCCCACGGCATCCACTTCAGCGACAGCGAACTGAAATTGTTGGCTGACACCAAAACCGGTGTGGCACACTGCCCGGTGTCCAACATGAAGCTGTCCTCCGGTGTGGCTAGAATCCCAGAAATGTTGGACATGGGTGTGCCGGTAGGCCTGGCAGTAGACGGCTCTGCCTCCAACGACTGCTCCAACCTGCTGGCAGAAATCCGCGCCGCCTATTTACTCCACCGCCTCACCTACAGCGCCAATGCCCCCACCGGTTACGACATTTTGAAAATGGCAACCAAGGGCAGTGCCCAGGTTTTGGGTCGCACCGACATCGGCTCTCTGGAGGTGGGCAAGGCCGCCGACCTGTTTATGCTGGACATCGACCTGCTGGAGATGGCCGGCACCCAAAAAGACCCCGCCGGTCTTTTGGGCACTGTTGGCTATTCCCGACCTGCGAAACTGGTCATGGTCAATGGTAAAGTTGTGGTGGAAAAGGGCATCTGCCTGGGCATCGACGAAGAGGCCACCCGAGCCAAATCTGTGGAATTGGTAGAATCCATGCTGAAAAAAGCGGAATAACTGCCTCCCCCAACGCTGTAGAAAACCACAGGAACAGACCGTGTTTTCTACAGCGTTTTTGTATTTTTCTCAGATTGTCTAAAGTAATACTGATATTTTAGACAATCAAAACTTTTTGTAAGGGATTTTTTTCAAACGTCTTTTGGCGGATTTTCACCATATTCCTCCTTGATTTTTTTCACTATTTTCAGTAATACTGTTATTTTTGTCAATTTTGCCCAATGTTTTGTCATTCTATCTGCTATTTTGCACATTGACACCAAAGGGGTTTCAATGGTATAGTTGTCACATAGATATTAGACAAGTGACTTCTAATTTTTACAAATTTCCCAAACTTGTCTAACGTTTCTATATTCAGTCTGCGCAAGCAGTCAAACCCAATAAACGTTAGGAGAAAAACTATGAAAAAAATC
Source organism: Eubacteriales bacterium (assembly GCA_044432765.1). Lineage (GTDB taxonomy): Bacteria > Bacillota > Clostridia > Oscillospirales > Oscillospiraceae > Avoscillospira_A. The sequence goes on from JAWXUJ010000063.1 coordinate 6,426, forward strand.
ATCGCAACCTTGTGTGCTCTGACTTTGGTTCTGAGCATGGTCGGCTGTAGTTCCAAGACCGAAACTGCAACCACCACAACCACAGAAGCAACCGCTACCACCGAAGCAACCACCGAAGCAACCACCGAAGAAGCAGTGGAAGAAGTCGAAGTCATCGGCAAAGCCGCTTGCATCTTGGGCGTTGGCGGCTTGGGCGACCAATCCTACAACGACCTGGCCTACGCTGGCATGGTTATGGCAGAAGAAGAACTGGGCATCGAATTTGACTATGCAGAACCCAGCCAACTGTCCGACTTCGAACCCATCATGCGTGATATGGCTTCCTCCGGTGAATACGGCGTCATCGTCTGCGTCGGTTTCGATGCCGTTGACCCTCTGATCAAAGTTGCTCCCGATTTTGAAGACCAAAAATTCGCCCTGATCGACGGCGAGGTGGAATGCGACAACGTTGCAAACTATATGTTCAAAGAAGAAGAAGGCAGCTTCCTGGTTGGCGTTTTGGCTGGCCTGATGGAAAAGAATGCCGCTGACTACGGTTTGGAAGGCACCAACACCATCGGCTACATCGGCGCTATGGAAATCCCCCTCCTGATCAAGTTCAACGCCGGCTACCAAGCTGGTGCCATGTATGTCAACCCTGACATCACCGCTCTGACCGACTTCGTCGGTGGCAGCGATCCCTTCAGCGACACCACCACTGCAAAAGAAATCGCTTTGAGCCAAAACAACAAGGGCGCTGAAATCGTCTTCCACGCTGCTGGCGGTTCTGGCCTGGGCGTGTTCCAAGGCGCAAGCGAAGGCGGCTTCTACGCCATCGGTTGTAACTCC
>JAWXUJ010000064.1:0-7055 GCA_044432765.1 Eubacteriales bacterium
GTGGCGAAACCCGCCTCACCGACGTGGAAATCAACTTCGCACCAAAATACATCCAACTCTTTGACAAAGAAACCGAAAAGAGCTTACTTGTCTAATTTCACACAGCAAAACCGCCACCCAAACGGGTGGCGGTTTTTTCGGAGCGACGAGGGCGTGTTACACTTTTTTGAGCAAAAGGCGGTACATGATGGTCATGGTTGCCAGGAGTGCGCCCAGGAACAGGGGGTAGATTGCCATGGAGGTGGCATCTGCCAGCACGCCCAAAAGGGGTGGCATGACTAAAATTCCCACATAGGCGCTTGCCATCTGCACCCCGGTGATGGACTGGGCATTCTCTGCCCCGAAGTTTGCAGGGGTGGAGTGGATGACGCAGGGATAGACCGGAGCGGAGCCCAGTCCCACCAGCAAAATCCCTGCAACCGCAACAGTCTGGCTGGCGGAGAAAAGGAGGACGGCAATTCCCACAGCCATGACGGCGGCACCGCCGAAAATCATCTGGCGGTCGCTGTATTTCATGGTGATAAATCCGCAGAAAAACCGTCCGATGGTGATGCCCAGGTAGAACATGGCGGTGAAAGTGGCGGCGGTTTCCGGGAGCATTCCGTGGTGCTCCACCAGGTAACTGCTTGCCCAAGTCCCGGTGGAGGACTCCAGGGCGCAGAAGCAGAAAAAGGTGACGGCAATCTGTGGCACCCCGCGGATTTGAAAAATCTCCTTGAGATTCAGCACTTTTCTTGGGATAGTTTGGTGAGATTCAGCTGTTTTATCCATATTCCAGAATTTTTTCGAGGAAAACAGCACCACGGTCAAGACGGCCTGGATGGCGAAGAGCCAACCGTAGCCCATAGGGAATCCCGCCCCACTGGTCAGGGCGAAGCCCATGATGTAAGGCCCCAAGGTGGCGCCCAGACCCCACATGCAGTGAAGCCAACTCATGTGGCGACTCTCGAAGTGGAGAGCAACATAGTTGTTCAGGGCGGCATCCACACTGCCTGCGCCCAGACCGTAGGGGATGGCCCACAAGCACAGCGCCCAGTAGTTGGGGCTCAGGCCAAAGCCCAACAGGGCAAGGGCGGTCATACCCACGCTGACGGCGGTGATTTTGTGGATGCCAAACCGAGTGGTCATCCAGTCACTCCCCAAACTGGAGACGATGGTACCACCGGCGATGATCATGGTCACAGGCCCCATGGCGGCAAGGGAAACCCCGAACTGCCCGCTCATCACAGGCCATGCCGCACCCAAAACCCCATCGGGCAGTCCCAAGCTGATGAAGGACAGATAAATCAGTCCCAAAAGTATTCCAAACAAAATAACAACCCCAATCTTTCTCCTTGATTATACAGGAAAAATTGGGGTTGTCAATGGTAACTTCGTGAAGAGTGAGGAATGAAGAATAGGGGAACGGCTCTTAATTTCACTATTCACCATTCACTCAAAATCAGGCGTGTTCTTCCAAAATGTTCCGCAGTGCGGACATGGAGCTGGAGTGACAGCGGACGATTTTTTGGTTCTTGCCAGCGTTGGCCAGCGCACATTTAATCATTTTATGGGACACGGTACCAGTAAAGAGAATCAGCAAGTCTGGTCTGCCAACCATTTTCTTGATGCCGGCTGGTTGGGTGAAGACTTTTGCTTTACAGTTATAGGATTTACATAAGGTTTTATAGTCATTGACCATACAGTCATTGCCGCCGATGATGGTGATACTCATTTTGGGATACCTCTTTTCGCAATAAATTAGTTAGTGGAAACTATCGTTATATATAAGTTAGCACATCCTAACTAAAATGTCAAGGATTTTTTTTCAAAAGGACCGTTTGAAAGGCACTGCCCACTGGCTGCGCGAGAGTTGGAAGGTGAGGGGGAATCCGCCACTGCGGGCGGTATCTTCCTTGAGAAGGAGAGAACTTAGGTCTTGACAGGCCAGAATTAATATGTTATACTTATGACTGTTATGTATATAACGAAATGGAGGCAACATGAAAGACAATCTATTGATGATAATCTACATCCAGCGGTGTAGATTACTGTACACCCGTATGGTCAGCGGGGCGGGGAAACAGTGGGGTTTGAGTCAAACGGCCTGCGACGTGCTGATTTTTCTCCACAACAATCCTCAATTTAACACGGCAAAGGATGTGGTGACCTATCGGATGATTGCCAAGTCCAACGTGTCCACCGCTGTGGAGGAACTGAAAAAAGCGGGCTATCTGGTGGCAACACCCGATCCCCAGAGCCGGCGAAGCTACTTACTACAGCTGACCCAAGAGGCCACCCCAGTGACGGAAACGGTGGCCAAAGCTCAGGATGATTTCTGCAAAATCATCGACGGCAACATGACCGAGACGGAGCGGGAAACCCTCTACAGAATCTTGAAAAATAGTGACAAAAATATTGAAAACGCGTTGAAGCAAAAGGAGAACTGACCATGGAAACTGTTGCATTTACTGTATTTATCGCATTTGTTGCTGGCATCGGTGCCGGCTTGGGCACTGGACTAGCGGGCATGAGTGCCGCTGTGGTAGTGTCTCCAATGCTGATTACATTTTTAGGCGTGGATCCATACATCGCCATTGGTGTTGCCCTTGCCAGCGACGTGCTAGCCAGCGCTGTTTCCGCCTACACTTATGGCAAAAACAAGCATTTGGACATCAAAAACGGCATGGCTATGATGATTCCAGTGCTGATTTTCACTCTGCTTGGCAGTATCTTGTCCAGTTATGTTCCACCTGTGGCTATGGGCAATATGTCCCTCTATGCCACCGTGATTATGGGTCTCAAATTCCTGATTGCCCCTGTGAATACAAAGGAGAGCAAAATGCAGAATCTCACCGCCAAAGAGCGGTTGATTCGCTCCCTTATCACCGGCACCGCCATTGGCTTGGTCTGTGGCTTCATCGGCGCAGGCGGAGGCATTATGATGCTGATGATTTTGACCTTGGTGTTGGGCTATGAGTTGAAAACTGCCGTGGGCACCAGTGTGTTTATCATGGCCTTCACCGCCCTCACTGGCGCAGTCAGTCACTTTGTCATCGGCGGTATGCCCGATATGTTAACCCTGATTGTGGCAGTGCTCAGTACGCTGCTGTGGGCGAGACTTGCCGCTCTGTTTGCAAACAAGGCCTCCACCAAGACACTGAATCGCACAATGGGTTGCTTGCTTACCGTCATGGGCATCGGTATGATTGCCTTCAATTTTTTCATGGGTTAATGGTTTTTTGAAACTCCCTATTTACAGAACGGTTGTCCATGGTGTATACTACATTTAATACGACAGAAATGAGAGGTTACGACCATGAAACATTTTCCTAATTGGTGGAGTAAGGGGATTCTAGTTGCCATTTTGACTGTGGCCCTGGCAGTATCCACCGCGGCTTTTGATTTTAGCGATGTCAACGAATCCGACTGGTTCTACCCCGAATTGAGCCTGATGGTGGAACAAGGGGTGGTTTCCGGCTATCCAGATGGCACCTTCCTGCCCTACAACACCGTCTCCATGGGTGAAGTGAGCAAAATGCTCTACGTCTTTGAGACCGGCGACACCCTGGACAACGGCACCGCCCACTGGGCCTCTAACTACGCCGATGCCCTTTGTGACATGGGCTGGTTTGCATCCAACCCTGTCGATTTGGATGCAGGCGCTACCAGGTTGACCGTGGTGGAGACCGTCCTCACCGCCATGGGCGGAACTGCCGATGAATCCTTGGCAAACCCCTTTGTCGACGTGAACAGCGCCGCCGCCAACACCCTTTATAGCATGGGCATCATCAACGGCTCGGTGGAAAATGGGGACACCTACCTAAAGGGCGACGATGTGATTACCCGCGCTGAATTCTGCGCCATTTTGGACAGAACCTATTACTACATGAACCCAGATGAAGTGGTGGAAGAAGTGGAAGAAACGGTTGTGGAGGAAGTGGTGGCTCCCACCGCCAAATACCCTGTGACCGACGACTACACCACCTTGCTCCCCGTTGCCGACCCCATAGGTGATGCAGTCATCACCTATGACTACTTCTACAATCTCTTCGTCTACATGATTGCAGAGCAGGAGACGGTATACACCGTGAATTTGTCCTACACTGCCGCCAGCCGCGACCAAGCAACGGAGGTGGATACCTTCACCATTGATGGCACTAAAATAACCAGTGACGAAATCAGCGCCATTGCATTTTCGGCATTTTGTGATGTGAAAAATCAGCACCACGATATGGGTAGCTTCTACGAAACCCTGAATCAAAGCTACAGCTACGGTGAAAAAAACCTGGCATGGACCATGACCATCTACGACGTTGGCTATTCTGCTGCGAGCACCATTTCCTATCAAAATGCCTTCTACGCCAAGCTGGTCGCTGCAGCCCAAGCCATCTATGATAGTGGTGCCATCACTGACCATATGTCCCAGTACGAAATTGCAGAATATCTCTACAAATACATGGGGGCAAACTATGCCTATGACACCAATTACAATGACATCAGCTACAACGGGTATGGATTGATGACCAATGGCGTTGGTGTGTGCCAAGCCTATACGGCCACCTACAACGGTCTTTGCAAGCTGTTCGGCATCGAGATTTACGGTGTGACAGGCACCACCGATGGTGAGGGTCACATTTGGAGCTACGCCAACTTGGATGGCACCTGGCTGTACATCGATGTCACCTACGGCGATCCTGTGCCTGACCGCGACACAGCACTGATGGACTTTTTCGCCTTGACCAAGGCCGAAATTTCCAAAACGCACATATTTGATTAGGAGGAGACAATATGGGATTTAGAGAGCGGAAACGGTGGCTGTTTTTCGGCCTGCCATTCACCTTCACCGTGTACACCATGGAAGATGAGAGGGTCAACATTGAAAAAGGTCTGTTCAGCAAGCAGGAAGACGACTGCTATATGTACAAAATCCAGGACGTGACCCTGAAACGGAGCCTCTTTGAACGGATGGTAGGTCTGGGCACCTTGGTCTGCCACACCGGTGACACCACCCACCCCACCTTGCAGTTGGTTCACGTGAAGCACTCCAAGGAGATTAAAAACTACCTTCTGGAGAAATCCGAAGAACACCGTATCAAACGGCGCACCGTCAATATGCAAAACATCGGCGCTGAGGACATGGATTTTGAATAAACAAAAAATGCCACCCTTTCGGGTGGCATTTTTTGTGGATGGATCATTGACCCAATTTTGCTTTTAGTGCTGCCAGTTCGTCGGAGACATCGGTGGTAGAGGAATCATAGCGGGCAGCCAGGGCATCGGCGGCGCTGACCACTGGGGCATTCAGCTCGGCTTCTGCGTTGGCGCGGTCCAGCATATTTTGTGCTTTGGCCTCATAGCTGTTGAATTTGGAGATGGCATCATTGGCAGTGATATTGCCCATTTTGTTGATGCGATTTTGGGTTTCTGCCACAGAGATGGTGGCCTTAATGGAGGCTTGCCGTGCCTTCAGGGTGTTGATGTCTGTGGTCAACTTGTCGTGCATTTGACGCATTTTGGCAGAGTTTGCAGCGGCGGCTTCCAAGGTGGCTTGGGCAGGTACCAGGTCGGCGGTGTGCTTGGCCTTTTCCTGGAGGAACACAGTGGCGTCTCCATCGTTGCCTGCTTGGATGGCCTTGATTGCAAGACCTTCGTATTTGGCGATGTTCTTTTGGATTTCTTCCACCATACGACTGCAGCGCTTTTCCTCTGCAATCACAGCGGCGGTGTCTTTTTTGACCTCTGCCAAATCCTCGATGGCATTGCGAAGCATTTGGTCAATCATTTTCTTGGGGTCTTCCAATTTGTCCAAAATGGCGTTGATGTTGCTGGAGATGATGTCAGAAAAACGTTCCATGATACCCATAGTAAAAATCCTCCATATTTATTGCGCGCCTCTAAAACCTGTATCTTACATTTTAGCTCAAATTTTCCGGCAATCCACAGGGGATTCGCTTCAAATTTGAACCAATCTGAGGCCGAAATCCAGTGCCGGCTTGCCTAAACTAGGTTTTAGCGGTGCCTTATTGATATTTGTCTTCTAAATCGGACAGGCCACTGGGGGCTTTGCCCAAATCGGTTTCTAATATTTTTTGAGTTTCCGCTGCTTTGGCACGGTCGCTTTTGTATTTGTAAACCAAAATAATCGCCACAAGGGCAACCACAGCCAGTGCCACCCAGACAATGGGAGGCAGACTGCTGATGACGCTGCTGAAGATGATGATGGCAACCACAACAAGGCCAATGATTGTACCGATGGGTGAACAGCCACGACCGCGGGGCGCACCGCCCATACCAGGTGGCATACCGCCCATTCCACTGCGGGGTCTTCCACCCATACCAGGTGGCATACCGCCCATTCCGCCGCGGGGACCTCCGCCCATACCGCCACGAGGGCCGCCGCCCCCACCTCTACCGCCTCTAGGTGGCATAATGTCACGCTCCTTTTGTGTATAAATTCCAATTATATAAATCTTATCATAAAACAAGGAAATTGTACAGGGAATTTGGAAAAAATCTCTCACTATACCCATAAAACCAAAATTGCGTGAGGGGGATGTGAGCCAATGGGATGTTCCGCAAAAAACAGGACGTATCGTGGTGATACGTCCTGTTCTGCTTAATTTTTATACTTCTTTTTGTTGCCCTTGTTGTAGGGCTTGGAGAATTTTTTGTCGCCGTGTGGACGGACGTTCCGTTTTCTGGGTTGGTCTGCCAGGGGGGTGACGGTGACAGGTTTGCCACAGATTTTGACACCCTCCATAGCGGAGATGACGGTGTCCAACTGCTCAGAGTGGACGCCTGCCACGGTGTATTCTGGGTAGATTTCAATGCGACCGATGGACTTGCCGCGCAGGCCGGTCCGCTCGGAGATGGCACCGATGATGTGGTTGGTGGAGACACGGTTGGAAGAACCGATGCTGATGACCATATCGCCAAAGGCACCATTGCCACGGCGTTGACGGCCTTCCCGGTCGCCACGGTGTTCGGTGACTTTGACGGTGGGCAGTTTCAAGTCCACCAGGCCTTGGAGGTTTTGTTGGAAGTGCATCTCAATCAGGGTGGCGGCAATCTCC
>JAWXUJ010000065.1:0-7022 GCA_044432765.1 Eubacteriales bacterium
CGCAATTAAAGCGGCGATACCGGAGATAAATCCATCGATAATGACAACTTTTTTACAATATGCAGTGCCCAGGCAGAGACCCGCCATGGCTGCGATATCCAGACCACCAACCTTGGAAAGTACATCAATGGGGTCATTGGAATCAGGTTGGTGCAAGGCGATTGCCTCTGTGATTACTTTGATTTTGTGCTGTACACCAGTGGCGGACAGTCCAGCTCCCATCCCAGTCATTTTTTCAGCCGGTTGTTTTAGCAAAACGGCACCAACCGCGCTAGAAGTTGTGGTATTTCCGATGCCCATCTCGCCGGTGATCAAGACTTCATACCCTTCCTGTACCAACTCGATAGCAGTTTTAATTCCAACTTCCATAGCCGAAATCACCTGTTCTCTGGTCATTGCAGGATAATATTTGAAATTTTTTGTACCTTTTATAACAGCGGCTTGCACCATCCGTGGATGGTCCACGGTAGTCAGCATCCCGACGTCCACGGGCACCACATCGCAGTTGGCAACTTGCGCCATTTCGCAGACGGATGTGTCCGCCGTACAGAGATTTTTTCCCACAATCGCAGTGATTTCACTACCCGTTTGGGTCACGCCTTCTGCAACAATTCCATTGTCAGCGCAGAAGACCGCAACTGTTCGTTTTGAGATGTCAGGGGTTAAAGACCGTGTTGCACCACATATTTGTATCACTACTTCTTCCAAAAGTCCGAGGCTCCCCAAAGGCTTTGCTATGGAATCCCATTTCGCCTTTGCTGCTGTTGCATAATTTAGGTCTGCTGATTCTATATTTTCAATGATATTAAATAGTTTCATTTTTACACCTATATTCCGATGCTTTCACGATAAAGTTTCTTGAAAAATTAAGATTTCCATAAAAATATATATGTGGATAACCTGCAAAAAGTGTCTCAGTACTATGCACACAATTCCATTTTCTGGTTCCGGTTGGCTTTTCTGCCAGGCAACTCGTGCCGTTGTCTTCGGAATCAAAGTAGTGAAATTCGTGGGCACCAATGGACTCACCAGCTTTGCAAAGCAGGTTGTCTTTCTGCGCTATTAAGTTTACATAACCAAATCTTGATAATTTTCCGATATTGTGTGTATTTCCTAAAATTGTGCCCACCAATTTGTGTATTTTTCCATTGTCATCGGTCGTCGTTTCATGGAGATACATGAATCCCCCGCACTCTGCAAAAGTCGGAAGGCCGGAGGCGATTTTTGCATGGATATCGGCGAGCATGGATTGGTTGTTTTCCAACTTTTCGCCATACAATTCTGGGTAACCACCGCCCAAATAGAGGGCATCGCATTTTGGTAGCTTTTTGTCATTAAGTGGGGAAAAATAAACGATTTCCCCGCCTAATTCTTCTAAAATATTAAGATTTTCATTGTAGTAGAAGCAGAATGCTCTGTCTTTTGCGACTGCAATTCTGGGGCAATTCTCAACAATTTTATCAATTTTAATTGATGCGCTTTCCAAGTCGGATGCACCGTCAGCCAGGGCTAAAATTTTATCAATTTCAAGAGATTTTTCCAGTTCTGCTGCAAGTCCTTGGAGCATTTCCTGTAGATTTCCGATTTCTTGAGCAGTGATCAGTCCCAAATGTCGGCTTTCTAAATTAAATTGAGGTAGGTTTGGCACGTAGCCAAAGGTCTCTAAGCCAATTTCTCTAAATTGCGGTTGCAACATGGCGTATTGCATGGCGGAGCAGCGGTTGAGGATGATGCCGGCGATTTTGCTGTCTGGGCAAAATTCTGCGAAGCCTTTTGCCGTGGCGCAAAGAGAGAGAGATGCGCCTTTTCCGTCTAAAATCAGGATGGTTGGCGTGTCAGTTGTGACGGAAACATGATGGGCAGACGCTGTGGTTGTTGTGCCACCCAGACCATCGTAATAGCCCATGACCCCCTCCATGACCGCCAGGTCACAGCCTTCTGCCGTTTTGACTAAAATTCCTTTAGAAGTTTCATTGTCTGTGAAAAATAGGTCTAAATTGGCAGATTTTGCGCCAATAACTTCTCGATGGAACATGGGATCGATATAATCTGGTCCGCATTTGATGGCGGCTGTTTTTAGGTTTCGGTTCTTCAAAACCTGCAGTAACCCGCAGACTACCGTGGTTTTTCCGCAACCGCTTTTCGGTGCAGTCAGTAGGACGCGTGGCAGTTTCATAGGCCGCCACCCTTCGCGGACAGGAGGAAAATCGGGTTTTGTCCAGTCATCAAGTGGTAGGGGCCGGCTTTGCGGCCGCGGGCGACGGAAACCTGTGCGATGTCCAAATCGGTGAAATTCATGGACTTCAGTGCGGTTAAGGCCTCTGCCATAGTTTCCGCGGCGATGGCGGAGATGCAAACCCGGATTTTTGGATTTTTTTCAAGTAAAAGTTCCAGTATTTCCTTTAAATTACCGCGACTGCCGCCGATAAAGGCCCCATTTGGCTTCGGTAAGTTCACCAGGGCTTCTGGTGCTTTTCCTGGCACCATCGCTAAATTATAGGCTCCAAATTTGGCGCGATTCACTAAAATTAAGTCGCAGGCTTTTTCCACACATTCGATGGCGTAGACCTGGACGGATGGATCTATCAGTGCCAATTCCACGGCGACAGAGCCGGTGCCGGCGCCTACGTCGTAGAGGACATCGTCGGGGCAGGCGCCTAATTTTGCAACGGCGGCGGCGCGGACTTCTTGCTTGGTCATGGGGACTTCTCCCCGGATAAATTCCTCGTCCGGGATGCCGGAGCTGACCATTTCATAGGGTCGGGCAACCGCTTCAATCCAGACGGATGAAAGTGGATGATATATCTGGTTTTTTGCCTCTTTTACCGGTAAAGTGGTGATTTTTTCCTCTGGATAGGACAGATTTTCTCCAATGTGCATCACCGTATCGCCCAGGCCAACTTCAGTCAGTTGGGTTGCTATGGTTTGTGGGGTAATAGTTCCGCCCGTTAGGAAAAAAGTAGGTTTTCCCCGGAGAATATAGGCAAAAATATTGGTGTTTAACCCATGTCCGCTTGCCAGTGTCACATCCTGCCAGGGCTTTTGCAGTTGGGCGGAGAAATACTGGACGGTGGTGATGCCGGGCAGGGTTTTCACCTGAAAATCGGGCAACAGGGCTGGCAATTTTTTGGCACCGCTGTAGAATCCGGTGTCTCCGCTAAGCACCACGGCGGCGGGAGTCAGGTGGACATTCTTTCGCAAAATTGCGGCGATGTCCTGGCTGGCAATGGCAACTTCGCGCTGTCCATCACAGCTTTCTGGTAAGGCATCCAGAATCCGTTTGGCACCAATGAGCAATTTGGCAGACTGGATTGCTTGCAACCCGCCAACCGTCAAAGTGTCTGGATTTCCCATGCCCATTCCAACTAAAGTGACTAAATTCATGGCAAATCCTCCAATTTTTTTAAAATTTCTTGGTAAGTATGTCCCACTTCTTCGGGGCGACGCACCACAATGACTTTCACGTTGCAAGCCCTGGCGGCCTCTATTTTTTCTGGGAAGCCGCCTTTTGCGCCACTGTCCTTAGTAATCATGGTTGTGATGTTGTGTTTTTTCATAGTTTCCACATTTTCATCCGTTGAAAATGGACCTTTTCCTGCTAAAATATGGTCATCTTGCAACTCTATAGCATAACACGCATCCAAGGAAGATTGGAGTGGGAGTACCCGGGCGTAAACCCGTTTTTTGTAGTCCGGCAAGGCGGTAGCGGTGGAAATTTCCTTGCTCCCGGTGGCAAACAGGACGTTTCCCTCTCCCGTTACTTTGCAGGCTTCCAGGATGGAATTGGCGTATTTACAGGTATTATCGCCACATTCGTCTCTTAAAAATCGCAAATATGGCAAGCCAGCCTGTTGGCAGGCGGTGCGGATGTTTTGACTGACCACCACGGCATAGGGATGCGTGGCATCCAGGACAGCCAGGTAGTCTTCACCCATCAAATCCACCATTTCTCCCTCGGTCAAACGTCCGGTGCGGACATCAAAATGATCCGGTGGCAGGCAGTCGCGACCGTATTCTGTGGCAACGCAGACGGTAACATTGAACCCCAATTCGGTGGCATCCTGTGCCAGCAAGCGGCCTTCGGTGGTGCCGCCAAAAAGGAGCAGTTTTTTCATAGTTTTTGCTCGTAACCCCGGGGGGTAACCATTTTACCGTTCAAAATCTCGGTCTTTTCGTTGCCGATGAAGACAGTGCAAAACATATCTAATTGTTCGTTTTTCAGCTCTTTTAGTGTCATTATCTTGGATTCTTGACCTTCTCTGCCGATGTTACGCACCCAGCCGCAGACGGTTTCTGGGGATTTGTGACCCATCAAAATGGTGCAGGCTTTTTCCAAATAATCAGCTCGCTTGTGGCTACAGGGGTTGTAGATTGCCATGCAAAAATCGGCTTGGGCGGCGCAGGAAAGGCGCTTTTCGATGAGGTTCCAAGGAGTCAAAAGGTCACTGAGGGACACCACGCAGAAGTCGTGGGACAAAGGTGCGCCCAGGACGGAGCCGCCGGACAGCGCGGCGGTGACGCCGGGTACCACTTCGATGTCCACCGGCGCAAATTCCTTGGACAGTTGGTAAATCAGGCAGGCCATGCCGTAGACACCGGAATCACCGCTACAAACCATGGACACGGTGGTGCCGGCGGCGGCCTTTTCCAAGGCCATACGGCAACGGTCGATTTCCTTGGTCATGCCAGTGGTCATAACTTCTTTATCGGGGTAGAGGTGGGTGACAAGGTCGGTGTAGACCTTGTATCCGCAGAGAATTTCAGAGTCTTCCATGGCGCTTCTAGCCTGTTGGGTCATGAATTGAACGCCGCCAGGGCCAAGTCCAACTACGTATAATTTATTCATATTTTTCTCCTATTTTCGGTAAAATCTGTGTTTTTATATCAAAATTGTACGGTAAAATCCCGGATGGCGATTGCCATGGTTACACCGTTTCCGGCATTTTTTTTGGAAATCAGACGGCCTTGACTCCCCAAAACGGCGCTCCGTTCGCAAACGTTATCGGTGCCTGTGGTTTTTTGGACGAAGGCCGAGGCGGTGAAGTTGCCCTCGGCGCGGTTCAACGCACCGGCGGAGTAGGTGACGAAGGGCAGGTTGCGACTGGCGCAGAAGTCCAGAAGTCCCGCTTCTTCTGCCTTTAAATCGATGGAAAATGCACCGAAGACGGACGCTTCATCCAGGTGGGATTTGCCCATGATTTTGGAAAAAGCCTCCTCCAACTGGGACAGCTCCGTGTATTTTCGACAGCCAACGCCCAGGGCGCAGACTGGTGGTAGCAAGCGAAGCGATGCGGTATTGTTGTATTTTTTAATGGAAATTTCCAAATCAAACGGCTTTTCCGTTGTCAAAATCAAACCTTTTGGCAGACTACCCGCCACTGGGAAGTCGCTTTTCACTCGGATGGTTTCCCCGGCTAGTAGCTTGGAGGACACGTTTTTGATGGCCTCTGGGTTCATGATTTTCATGCCTTGGGACTTGGCCCAGGTATCCACGGCGAAGACGCCGTTGTTGTCGGTGGCGGTGGTAATGACGGCGGTTGCGCCGATCCAGTCAGCCACGGCACGACATAGGGCATTGGCTCCGCCCAGGTGACCTGACACCAGAGAAATGCAGAATTTTCCACAGTCGTCTAGTACCAGAACAGCAGGGTCTGTAGTTTTGGATTTCAGGTGGGGGGCGATGGCGCGGACGGCAATGCCGGTGGCTCCTACGAAAATCAGGGCGGTGCTGTCAGCAAAGCCGGTGGCAACCCATTCTTTCATAGATACCTTATTTCCCCCAAAACATGGCGAATAATGGGCATTGTCCCCTAATTTTGTTCCGATTTCTTGAGCCAGATTACCTCCCGCCTGGGTGAAGGCAATGAGTCTGATTTTCATTTTGTGGCCTCACGGAACTCGGTGGTGAAGGTGGGGTCGTAGAGCTTGGAGCGGTCATATTGGTTGCCCAGGAAGTCACCTACGGTGATCAGGGCGGTTTTGGTGATGTTGTTTTCCTTGGCGGTTTGTGCCAGGGTGCCCAGGGTGCAACGGAAGGTTTTTTCGTCGGGCCAGGTGGCCTTGTAGACCAGGGCGGCGGGGGTTTCGGTGGTGTAAACACCGCCGGCGACCAGTTCTTCCACCAACATGGGAATCAGGCCGGTGGACAGGAACAGCACCATGGTGCTACCGTGGCTTGCCAAGGCGCGGATGTTTTCCCGCTCGGGGACGGGGGTGCGACCTGCCATCCGGGAGATGATCACGGTTTGGGTCACGTCGGGCAGTGTGTATTCTGCTTTCAGTGCGGCGGCGGCGCCGCAGAAGCTGGACACGCCGGGGGTGACGGTGTATTCGATGCCGGCTTCGATCAGTTGGTCCATTTGTTCCCGGTGGGCGCCGTAGAGGCAGGGGTCGCCGGTGTGAAGACGAACGGTGTCTTTGCCGGCTTTTTCTGCCCGGTTGATAACTTCCAGAACTTCTTCCAGTGTCATTTTTGCGCTGTCGTGGATTTCACAACCGGGTTTGGCGAACTTCAGCAGTTCCGGGTTCACCAGGGAACCGGCGTAGATGATGACGTCCACGGTTTCCAGAAGGGTCTTGCCCCGCAGGGTGATGAGATCAACGGCGCCAGAGCCTGCGCCAACAAAATGTACCATAATATGTCCTCTTTTCCAAGATTATTTAGTCTTTCACGATGATAGTGGTGAAGTAGCTGATGTCGTTGGAGGCATCGGCTAGGTTGTGGTGGATTTGTTCTGTGGGCAGGCCACAGTTTTGCACCAGCATGGTTTTTTTCTCTAATCCAGCTTCCACGATGGCGGTGCGGGCATCGACCATGGCTTTGCCGGTTTTCATCAAAACTTTGGTGCCGGGATGGGTCAAGGCTGTGGCGGTGTCGCCACCGGGGTAGATGTGAATAGGCTGGTGCATGGTGGTCAGGGAGGTGCCCAAGGCCGCGGCAACGGCGCAGAAACTGGTGACACCGGGAATCATTTTGGCCTCATAGCCCGCCGCCTCTACCATGTCTTGGATGTAGGAGTAGG
>JAWXUJ010000066.1:0-6936 GCA_044432765.1 Eubacteriales bacterium
ATTTTCCATGATTTCCAGATGTTTTTTCCACTCTGAAAGGGGATTTTCCTCCAGAACTTCCACCTCTGGTGCCAAATCCAGCTGGGTTTCGGTGGCAAGCTCCACCATCTCTGCCCACTTTTCCCATGGGGTCAAGGCCGGGTCGAAGGTGATTTCCAACAGGGTTTCCCGCAGGCCGAACAGAATGTCGGCGGCGAAGTCCCAGTCCCCTTCCGTCTCGTCCTCCCGTTCCAACAGGGTCAAGGGCTTGTCCCGCTCTAAAAGCAACCGTGCTCCCTCTTCGCAACACAGGCCGATGCCCGATTCCTCTATATCGCCATACCAGGCGAAAAACCGGGGATGGTCGGTGCAGATTTGGCAGAGACAGTCCTCCCCCTCTGCCAAAATCAGGCTGCACAAATTGTCCTGATTGAGAAAGGGACATCGACCGTCTGGCTCCATAGCAAACACCACATCGTCCCCATCATCCACCAGCTTTTGGCGGACTTCGCCAAAGATTGCCCCAGTGGCTTGGCGGTACTGCGCCACGGTTTCCCGATCCACCACAATGCCCCATCCTGCGCAACAGGTATCGGAACAGGCAGATGCCGTACACTGAAATTGGTCATAAAAATCAGGCTGAATCAACCGCACCCATGCCACCCCCTTTCGTTTTTGTGATTGTATCACAAATCCCTGGAAAAATCAAAAAAGTTCACAAATTTCCAAACTTTACCCCTTGCGAAAAGTGTAACATTCTGTTACAATATTGATTGGAGGTATAATTTATGAAATTGATATCTTGGAATGTAAATGGTATTCGCGCCTGTCTGCAAAAGGATTTTTTGCAGTTTTTTCATAATGCAAATGCAGATGTTTTCTGTCTGCAAGAGACAAAAGTACAAGAAGGCCAGGTGGAATTGCCTCTGGAGGGCTACCACCAATTCTGGAACTATGCCGAAAAAAAAGGCTATTCCGGCACCGCCCTGTTCTCCAAACAGAAACCCATCTCCGTGACTTACGGCGTGGGCGTCCCCCACTTAGACAAGGAAGGCCGGGTCATCACCGCAGAATTTGCACACTGCTATGTGGTCACCTGCTACACCCCCAACGCCCAGGATGGGCTGAAACGCATCGACCACCGTATGGAATGGGACGATGCCTTCCGCGCACACCTGCTGTCCCTGGACGCTAAAAAACCAGTCCTGGCCTGCGGGGATTTGAACGTCGCCCATGAGGAAATTGACCTTAGAAACCCCAAATCCAACCGGGGCAACGCCGGCTTTTCCGACCAGGAGCGCGCTAAATTCACAGAGCTTTTAGATGCCGGCTTTGCCGACTCCTTCCGCTACCGCAACCCAGACGTAACCGGTGCCTATTCTTGGTGGAGCTATCGCTTCTCCGCCCGGTCCAAAAACACTGGTTGGCGGATTGACTACTTTGTGGCTTCCGACCGCATCAAAGATGCCATCTCCGCCGCCCCCATCTATCAAGAAATTCACGGTTCTGACCACTGCCCTGTGGGCATCACCTTTGAGGAGGATTTTTAATTTTATGAAACGCAAATTGATTGCACTGGGTCTTGTCTTTGCCATGGCACTACCCATGGCTCCCACTGCCAATGCCTACCAAGGCTACAGCGACTGGGCAAAGTACGAACTGGAAGAGGCCTCCATGTTGGAGATCATTCCAGAATCCATGGACGAAGGCTCCATGATTGACGAAATCACCCGGGAAGAAATGTGCAAAATTGCCGTTATCGCCTACGAAAAGGTCACCGGCAACGAACTGATTCCCTCTCGCACCGACCACTTCTCCGACACCGATGACGAAGACATCTGCGCCGCCTATGAAATGGGCATCGTCAGCGGTTACACCGACGGCACCTTTCAGCCGGACAACCTGTTGAACCGACAAGAATTCTTTATGATTCTGTCCAATTTCTTGGAATGCAACGGCGTTGCCACCTACATCACTCAGGACTACTTAGATGGCTTTGCCGACGTGGACGACGTGGCTGAGTGGGCTGAAGAAGCCGCCCAAGTGGTGGTTGGCACTGGATTGGTACAGGGCACCATTGCAGACGATGGTTCCTCCATCCTCAACCCACTGGGCACCACCACCCGCCAAGAAGCGCTGATTATGTTCCTCCGTGGCTACAAAAACACCAACTACTATCTGACCGCCGAATGGCTCACCCTGGAAGACATCACCGCTCTGGAAGAAGCCGCCGCCGAAGCTGGCGCATCAGAAGAAGTACAAGCCCTGGTGAACTACGCCTTGAGTAAAATCGGTCTGGCCTACGTCTTTGGCGCCACCGGCCCCAACTCCTTCGACTGCTCCGGCTTTGTCCAACACGTTTACGCCAATGCCGGCTACTCCATCAACCGGATTGCCGCCGACCAGGCCAACAACGGTGTGGCTGTGGAGAAAGACAACCTGCAACCTGGCGACTTGGTCTTCTTCGCCAACACCTACTATTCCAGCGACTGGATTACCCACGTTGGCATCTACATCGGCGATGGCAAGTTCGTCCACGCCGCCAACTCCACCCGTGGTGTCACCGTTGACTATCTGTCCACCACCTACTACGCTACCCGGTATGCCGGTGCCCGCCGTATCATTGTAAACTAAGGCAAGGGGCACGTCAAATACATTTTGCCTCCGATGTTTTTCGGAGTCAGCATACAGAAAAACTCCATGTAATCGAAGGCCTCCTCCATGGAATAGGGCAGAGCGATTTCCGTCACCCCATCTCGAGTCTGCGCCAACGCGTTGGTCACCTGACGGTCATACAGCCTGCCCTGCCAGGGGAGCCAAGGGCTTTCCAACGCGGGTGGTTCCTTGGATGCCACAAAGTGGCAATCCTTCCAGTCCGTCCATTGGCGGTTGGACATCCGTTTTTCCAGCTTCAGTCGTCCTCCCTCCGGGGCGAGGACACCGAAGCAGTGGATGTTTTCACCGACGATGCCGTAGCATCGAAGCAGGTCGCCACTGACCATCTTGCAATCGCAACGGATAATTTGATACAGCCCATCGGGCTGAACGGTGGCTGTGCCACAGACGGTTTGTGCAAATGTGATTTCTATTTCCATAAAAAACACCTCCTACATACGTTGTATGTAGGAGGCTCTTTTTTCATGTCAGGATTTCAGCAGATAGGCGCAATCGGCGGTGGCAGTGATGGTGCCAGAGCCGGTGGCGATGTAGAGGTGGTTGTCGCTCAAAGCACTGGTGGCGGACAGGGTTGTCCCAGCAGTGGTGTCGCTGAGACAAGACACGTTGATGGTGGCAGTGCCATAGAGCCAGAGAATTTCATCCCCTACATCCACGGCGATGGTGCCACCGGATGCCACCGTCTTTCTGGAGAAGTCGTTGGAGACGATGGTTGTGTCCTGGCTATCCATGGACTTTTCCAGGGCGGTGGCTTGGGTTTTGATTTGGCTTTCCATGTCGTCAGCCTTGTCCTCCACCATATCCTCCACATCCCCCATCAGAGAATCTTTGAAGGTGCCAGTCAAATAGCTCAAGGTGACCAGCGGGTCAGACGTACTGTCTGCGCCAGTGGCCATGGATGCCATCCCCAAGAGGAGGGTGGCACCCAAAGCCCCTGCCAAAATTTTCAAAAACAGATGATTTTGTTTCATAATCGCTCCTTTTACGCTATAAAAATGCCTTTATTGACATTATACAACGAAATCAAGGATTATGCAACCCAAAACTAACGGCGATGGCATTGTCCACCTGATTCATCAGGCCATCGTCCAGTTTGCCCATATGCTCTCGCAGTCTTCGTTTGTCGATGGTGCGCACCTGCTCCAGCAGAACCATGGAATTTTTGCTCAATCCCACGTCGTGACCGGATAGGTCGATGTGGGTGGGAAGGCGGGCCTTCCCGGTTTGGCTGGTGATTGCCGCTGCAATCACCGTTGGGGAATGTTTGTTCCCGGTGTCGTTTTGTACGATGAGAACGGGTCTCGTGCCCCCTTGTTCACTGCCCACCACGGGGCTTAGGTCGGCATAGAAAATATCGCCTCGTTTTACGTTTGTATCCATTCGCTTCACACTCCGCGAAAAAAGTTCCCCCAATACACCACGAAGTCGTTATGTATTGTGGTTACTGTATTCTCCCACGCAATGACTGATTTTATACAGCACGATCGGCTCTCATTTCATAGTATGCCCATATTTTTTTCTGGTGACAGGATTCGACCTTATGGCGAAAAATCGGAAATAGAGGCGGTGAGCACTAGATAGCCACCCTCATAGATTTCCACATAGGTGGGGGTCATGGTTTCGTCGAACCTGGTTTGCACCCACAGGTTTGCCGGTTGCTCCAGGGCGTATTGGATGGTGTAGCCATCGGACTCCACCGTGGCCCATTGGATGAAACCACCCACCCAGGCATCCCCCAAAATCTTGGGCAACACCATTGGCGGGATATTACCCCCCACCTCTGTGGGTAGGGTGAAGGCCACATCTTCAAAGGTCAAGGTGGCGCTGTCCCCCTGGACAGTGGCAGAGATGCCGGCAATTTCAGTGGGTGCGGTCACCGTCAGATGGGCGGTTTTGTCGGCGTAGTCACAGTCCATGGCGAACTGGTAGACGCTGTCGCCCAAATCGGCTGTGACCTCGGTTTGGAAGGTGCAGGTTTCCCCTGCCATCAAGGCGGTGCGGAAGTCCAAAGCCTCCTGCATTCCATCGGGCTGGGTTGCACAACCTGCCAGCAATAAAATCGGCAAAAAAATCAACCATTTTTTCATGTTCGTCACTCCTTTTGTTCCCTTGTCCCTATTTATATGTATCATTTCTTTGTTTAGACCTCTGATTTGTCCTCCGTAGTATCAATCCGCGAAAATCCGAAAAAAAGGTTGCAAAAAGTTGGGTTTTATGCTATGATAACAGTAATATCACAATGCGATGATTGGGCTGTCGTGGATTCGTTTGCAGGTACAGAGAGGATGGGGTTGCTGAAACCATCTCCTGCTGGATTTTAGGGCTTTCCCCCAGGAGCTATCGCCTGAACTTGCAGTAGGGTGGATCGGGTCACGCCGTTATCCGTGTGGAGTGCGCCGTTTTCGGCGAATTGTGGGTGGTACCACGGAAGTTTGGCTTTCGTCCCTGTTTTGGGGATGAGAGCTTTTTTTATTGTCAAAACTCCACCTTGAAGGGTCGATGTAGGCATCGACCCCTACTTAAAATCGTACATTACCAAAAAGGAGAATTATATGAAAAAGCAACTAGAAACCATTGAACTAGAAGCCTTGACCGCCATGGATGCTGCGGAAAATGCCGCGGAACTGGACGGCCTGCGGGTCAAATATCTGGGCAAAAAAGGCGAGCTGACTGCCGTTTTGAAGCAGATGGGCAAACTGTCTGCTGAGGAGCGCCCTGTTATGGGTCAAGTGGCAAACAGCGTTCGCGCCGCCATTGAGGAAAAACTGGAAACCGTCAAAACCAAGTTGGAAGCCAAGGCTTTGGAAGCAAAGCTGGAGGCCGA
This sequence comes from Eubacteriales bacterium, assembly GCA_044432765.1. Classification (GTDB taxonomy): domain Bacteria; phylum Bacillota; class Clostridia; order Oscillospirales; family Oscillospiraceae; genus Avoscillospira_A. Next base: position 5,480 of record JAWXUJ010000066.1, read on the forward strand.
AGCCCTGGATGTGACCATCCCCGGTACCGCCGTCTCCATGGGTCACCGTCACCCCATGTACACCGCTCTGGCTGAGCTGTGCGATATCTTCGTGGGCATGGGCTTCCAAGTTCTGGAGAGCAATGAAGTGGAACTGGCGGAATACAACTTCGACAAGCTGAACGCCGAGGAAAACCACCCCTCCCGCGACTGGTCTGACACCTTCTACTTCGACAACAGCTCCCGGGTTATGCTCCGGAGCCAAACCTCTCCCATGCAGGTGCGCGCCATGGAAACCATGGAACTGCCCCTCCGCGTCCTGATTCCAGGCCGCGTCTACCGCAAGGACGAAGTGGATGCTACCCACTCCCCCATGTTCCACCAAGTGGAAGGCCTGGTCATTGACAAGCACGTCACCATGGCAGACCTGAAAGGCTCCCTCAACAACCTGGTTGAGAAAATGTACGGCGTGGGCACCCAAACCCGATTCCGTCCCCACCACTTCCCATTCACCGAGCCATCCTGCGAAATGGACGTTCAATGCCACAAATGCGGTGGCACCGGCTGTCCCACCTGCAAGGGCGAAGGCTGGATTGAGCTGTTGGGAGCTGGCATGGTCCACCCCAAAGTCCTGTCTGGTGCCGGCATTGACCCCGAAGTCTACTCCGGTTGGGCCTTTGGCATCGGCTTGGAGCGTTCCGCCATGCGCCGCTTCAAAATCGCCGACCTGCGCCTGATTTTTGAAAACGACATCCGCTTCTTGTCCCAGTTCTAAGGAGGAAATGATATGAATTTAAGTAGAAAATGGCTTGGTGAATTCACCACCATCACCGCTTCCAACCACGACTTCGCCGAGGATATGACCATCTCCGGCTCCAAGGTGGAAACCTTTGAAGACCTGAGCGCCGAAATCTCCAACGTGGTAGTCGGTCGTGTGGTGGAAATGAAAAAGCACGAAAACTCTGACCATATGTTCGTCTGCCAAATCGATGTGGGCGAAGAAGTGACCCAAATCGTCACCGGCGCGCAAAACGTCAATGTGGGCGACTTGGTTCCTGTTGCAAAGCACAAATCCGTCCTGCCCGGTGGCATCAAAATCACCAAGGGCAAGCTCCGTGGGGAGCAGTCCAACGGTATGCTCTGCTCTCTGGCAGAACTGAAATTGGAAGTCCGAGACTTCCCCTATGCCATCGAAGACGGCATCTGGATTATCGACGAACCAGACGCAGAAATTGGCATGGACATCTGCAAGCTGATTGGCGCAGACGACACTGTGGTGGAATTTGAAATCACACCAAACCGTCCCGACTGTCTCTCTGTCATCGGTCTGGCGCGTGAAGTGGCCGCCACCTACAACACCCCCCTGAACCTCCACACCCCTGTGGTCAAAGGTGGCGCAGAGGGCAACTTGTTTGAACTGTTGGACGTGGAAACTCCCGCTGAGGAGCTGTGCCCCCGTTACACCGCCAAAATGGTGC
>JAWXUJ010000067.1:0-6912 GCA_044432765.1 Eubacteriales bacterium
AAGTTGTTGACCAGGACGGCGCCCAGTAGAATTTTCAGAAAATCACTCATACAGCGTCACCGCCTTCCTCTTTGTGTTGGCAGAAGGCCGCAGAGGGGCAACTGCCACAGCCACCTTTTCTCCGTGCCTTGCCCTTGGTGACGAAATTGACCAGGGCGATGAGGACGGCAAAGGTGAAGAACCCGCCAGGGGCCAGGGTGAACAGACCCATGGGCTCTAGGAAGTCGGGGAGGATGTAGAAGCCCAAAATGGAGCCTGCGCCCAGCAGTTCTCGGATGACACCCATGACAAACAGCGCCAAGGTGAAGCCCAGACCCATGCCAACGCCGTCCAGGCAGGAGTCCACAACGGAGTTCTTATTGGCGAACAGTTCTGCTCTGCCCAAAATGATGCAGTTGACCACAATCAGGGGGATGAACAGTCCCAAGGCATCGTTGATGTCGGGGAGATAGGCCTCCAGAAGTAACTGGACAATGGTGACGAAGACGGCGATGACCACGATATAACATGGAATCCGCACCTTGTCGGGGATGATTTTTTTCAATGCGGAGATGAACACGTTGGAACAGACCAGCACACCGGTGGTGGCAAGTCCCATAGCCAGGCCGTTGGTTGCCGAGGATGTGACCGCCAAGGTGGCGCAAGCCCCTAAGTTCAGCATCAAAACCGGGTTTTCTTTGATGATGCCGTTGGTTAAAATTTGCAGTTTGCCCATTAGAGGTCACCTCCCATAGATGCGAATTGGGCGCAGGCGGCATTGATGCCGTTGTAGACCGCCTTGGATGTGTAGGTCGCGCCGGCGACACCGTCTACGGTCAGTTCGCTGTCGGCGGTGGAGCCGAGGAAGGCTTCCATATGGCTGTCAGCGGTGGCTTTTGTGCCCACACCTGGGGTTTCGTCGGCGGCTTCGGTGACGGTGGTGCCCACCACGGTGCCGTCCATGTCAAAGGCAGTCATGACCACCACGGAGCCACCAAAACCCTTGGTGGAGGTGGTGATGACCACACCGGCACCGTTGTCGGCGATGTAGACTTCGGTGACGTTGTCCAGTAGGGTTGTGTCCACCTGGGTGAAGTTGTCCCCGGCGGGGAGGACGGATTGCCGGGCTTCGTTTGCCCGCTGGATGGACAGTTCGTCAATCACTGGCTTGGTTTTGTCGTAGGTCAGCCCTAAAAGCAGGGTGGAAATCAAACAAATGACCACCAAAACCACCGTTGGGGCGATGTATTCACGGTATGTTTTCATTGGTTGGCACCTCCTTTTTTCGGGATGCCGTTGAGATGTACCATGGTGGCGCGGTCAATGAGGGGCGTCAGCAGGTTCATGAGCAAAATGGCGAAGGAGGTGCCCTCGGGGTAGGAGGAATAGCACCGGATGACCATGGTGAACAGGCCACAGCCTATGGCGAAAATCACACGGCCTTTGGTGGTGATGGGGGAGGTGACGTAGTCCGTCGCCATAAAGATGGCGCCCAATAGAACACCGCCTGCCAGCATATGGAACAGGGGGTCTTGTCCCAAACACAGGGAAAAAAGACCGACAGTGGCCACGTAGACCAGGGGAATCACCGGGGAGATGACCTTGCGGATGACCAGATAGAGGCCACCCAAAATCAAGGCCAGTCCGCTGACTTCACCCATGGAACCGCCCACGGAATAGAGCAACAGCTCCAAATTGGCGGGGACAGCCAGGCCGGCGTGGTAGGTTGCCAGAGGGGTGGCACTTGCCACACCGTCCACCATCCAGGTGGTCATGGGGGTGGCAAAGGAGACCATCAGGGCGATACGTCCCACGATGGCGGGGTTGGCAAAGTTTTGTCCCAGTCCGCCAAACAGTTGCTTCACCACGATGATGGCGATGAAACAGCCGATGATTGCCATCCAAAGTGGCAGGGTGGAGGGGAGGTTTAAGGCCAAAATCAGGCCGGTGACCACTGCGCTGTAGTCCTTGGTGGTCAAGGGCTTTTTGACGATTTTGCAGTAGCCCCATTCAAAAAATACACAGGCGGCAACGCAGACCGCCATAAGACATAGACCGGTTAAACCGTATGCGATGACCGCCAGGATGGCGGTAAGGCTCAGGGAGATGACCACGTCCCTCATAATGGACTGGGTGGTCACCGGGGAGACGGCATGGGGGGCCGCCGATACTACTTTATAATCCATCACTTGCCTCCTCCTTGTTTTTTTGCCATGACCAATTTTTTGCCCAGGTGGTTGATGTAGCCCAGTTGCTTTTTGGCGGGACATACGTAGCTACAACAGCCACATTCCATGCAGGACAGGACGTTTAGTTCGTTTAGACGTTCCACATCTCGCCGTTTGAAGGCCTTCCACAGCAGGGTGGGCATCAGATTCATGGGACATCCTGCCACGCACCGTCCGCAGTTGATACATGGGGTTTCTTGGGCGACGCCTGCCATGGTTTCGTCGAAGGCCAGCAATGCGTTGTTGCCTTTTTGCACCACGAATTGGTCGGTGGGGATGGCTCTGCCCATCATGGGGCCGCCGAGAATCAGTTTTTTTGGCGGTTTGGAGTAGCCACCGCAGAATTCCACCACTTCGGACAGGGGGGTGCCAATCCAGGCTTCCACGTTTTGTGGCTTGGTGATGGCGTTGCCCGTCACGGTGAGCACCCGGGAAATCAGGGGTTTGCCGGTTTTCAAGTACCAGTCCAGTTTGATGACCGTGGTGACGTTGGACATGATGATGCCCATGGAGGCGGGCAGTTGGCCTGCCAAGAGGTGTTTGCCGGTGGTCTCGTAGACCAGCACCCGCTCTGCGCCTTGGGGGTATTGCTCCCGGAGGGGCACCACTTCAATGTAGGAGCGTCCGGCGGTCAGGGCTTTCATGTAGGAGATGATCTCCGGCTTGTTTTTTTCGATGCCGATGTAGGCTTTTTTCAGGTTCAGGTGCTTGACGATGGCATCGATGCCGTAGAGGACGGAGGAGCCACGCTCCAGCATTTCCCGGCAGTCGGAGGTGATGTAGGGTTCGCACTCCGCGCCGTTGACAATCAGGGTGTCCACCGATTGGAGCTCGTTGGTTTTGTATTTCACGTGGGTGGGGAAGGCGGCGCCACCCAGACCCACCAGGCCGGAGTTGCGCAGGGCGCGCTGAAAATCCTCCAGGCAGTTGATCACCGGGGGTGCCAAATCATCGGCCCACTCCTGTTTGCCGTCCAGGGTGATTTCGATGATGGTGATGTTTTGTCCGTGTTGGGTGGTCTCCTTGGTGATGTTGGTCACCTGCCCGGAGCCACTGGCGTGGATGGGCGCGGAAATAAAAGCGCGACTGTCGCCGATGACTTGACCCATTTTCACCCAATCGCCCACGGCGACCTGGGGCTCGCATGGCGCGCCGATGTGTTGCACCATGGGTATGTAGACCTTTTTCGGCGGGGGCATCAGACGAATGGCGCGTACTTTCGTCTCTTTATGATGCTCGACGCGGATGCCTTTCAAGTGTTTTTTCAATGGAGCAGACCTTCTTTCTCTAAACTTTTTGCTCTTTTTTTGCAAAGATACCCCATGGGGGTGGGGAATTACTTCTTTGAACAAGTATAGTTGAAAAATACGGAAAATGCAAGCGTTTTTTTGAAAAAACTCAACTTTTTTTCATATTTCGGTACGGTTGTATCTATAGAAATGTATTCATAGTTTTCTATCGATATATGAAAATACGATACTTTTTTTAGGAAAAAGAAGAAAAGGGGGGACTCGACAAAACCTCCCCTTGCCAAAAGGCAAGTCCTATGGTATGATATAGATGACAAACTAACGAAATTGGTGATTTTTTTGAACATTGAATTTAAACATCCCGCCGTGTCCGACCGGGATTGGATGGAGCCCTATTTTCGCGCCAGTGGTTGCCGGGGCAGTGAGTGCAGTTTTACCAACTTGATGCTCTGGGGCAAAGGCTATGGGGAAATTGCCGTCATCGGGGATTTTCTGGTGCAATTTTTGAAAATTGACGGTGTGAAATACTACGCTTTCCCCGCCGGCAATCCAAAAGGCGACCTGAAATTTGTGGTGGATGTCCTGTTGGAAGATGCCAAACACTACGACCATCCCCTTCGTTTTGTGGGGCTGACCTGCGGGCGAAAACAGTTGCTGATGGACACCTGCCCGGAGGCTTTTCAGTACGACACCAACCGGAATGCCTACGATTATCTCTACGACATCAACCGCCTGGCGGATTTGGGAGGCAAAAAATTGCAGTCCAAACGGAACCACTGCAACCGGTTCCAACAGAACCATCCCGACTGGTTCACCACCCCCATCACCCCGGAGAATTTGAACCTTTGCCGGGAATTTGCCCAGGATTGGTTTGCCAAAAATGAGGGGGGCGAGACCTCCCAAGAGCATGACTTCCGGGTGGAGAAAATCGCCATCGGGCGGGCATTTGACCACTTTCTCGACCTGGGTTTTGAGGGATTGATTCTCTTCGCCGGTGGCGCGCCGGTGGCCTTCACCATGGGCAACCCCATCACCGACGACACCTTCGATGTGAATTTCGAGAAGGCCGTGGGGGAAATCCAGGGTGCCTATCCCATGATCAACCGGGAATTTTCCCGGCATATCCGGGGAAAATACCCAAATATCAAATTTTTGAACCGAGAAGACGACATGGGCTTGCCCGGTTTACGGAAGTCCAAAGAATCCTATTACCCCGATGAATTGTTGGTGAAACACACGGCAATCTTTGTGGGAAGTTAGGAATTAGGAGTTAGGAATTAGGAGTTAGGAATTAGGAGTGGTTCGGGATGTAGGGGTCGGCGTCCCCGACGACCCGCACCGTTTCCAACGGTGCCGGAATTAGGAGTTCGCGGAGCGGTTAGGAGTGGGCGATTCGTGAATCGCCCCTACGGTTTCACGCTGAACCCGAAAGGAATATGATATGAAAAAAATTTTAACTGCCATGTCTGGCGGGGTGGACAGTGCTGCCACGGCTGGGCTTTTGCGGGAGCAAGGTTATGAAGTTGGGGGCGCCACCATGGTGCTTCGGGACGGTGGCGAGGGGGAGGCCTTGGAGGCCAAAAAGGCGGCGGAAGCCCTGGAAATTCCCTTCCACACCTTTGTTTGGAAGGAAGACTTTCAGCGTTGCGTCATCGACCCATTCACCGCCGTCTACCAAGAGGGGGGCACACCAAACCCCTGTATTTTCTGCAATAAAACACTGAAATTCGGCAAATTTCTCGACGAGGCCATTGCCCTGGGCTACGACGGCATGGCGACTGGTCACTATGCAAATGTGGAATTTGACAACAAATCCGGGCGGTATCTCCTGAAAACTGCCAAGGATAACAGCAAAGACCAAACTTATATGCTCTATGGTCTGTCCCAGGAGCAACTGTCCAAAATCGTGTTGCCTTTGGGCAACTACACCAAGGTGGAAATCCGCGCCATGGCGGGGGACTGGCATCTGCCCATGGCCTCCAAGTCGGACAGCCAGGACATCTGCTTCGTTCCAGACGGCGACTACATGGGCTATTTGGAGCGCAATGGCCTGGTGCCCCAACCGGGAAATTTTGTGGATGTGGACGGCAACATTTTGGCACCTCACCGAGGCTTTGAACGGTACACCATCGGGCAACGACGAGGCCTGGAATACGCTGCCGGTTCCCGGATTTACGTGGTGGAAAAGAAGCAACCAGATGTGGTTCTGGGCGGTGGCGACCAGTTGATGGCCTCCAAAGTTCAGGTGGCCAACGTCAACTGGATCGCCTTCGACCATCTGGATAAGCCTATGGAGGCCGAGGCCAAGTTGCGCTACACCCCCACCCCCAGTCTATGCACCATCACCCCCACCGACTACGGTGTGGAGCTGACCTTCCAGAAGCCCCAAAGAGCGCCTACCGTGGGTCAAACCGCCGTGTTCTATTTGGGCGACGTGGTTTTGGGCGGTGGCACCATCCTGTGAGCCCTCTCGGCATATGGCGGGCAAATAAAATTTTTTAAATTTCCTCTTGAAAAATTGGCAAATAGATTTTATACTATAGGTATACAATTTTTTGAGAGGAATGAAATCCTATGATTTTTCAAACAGTATGTGATTTGTTGGGACAGATTACCGGTTGGGAAGTGGCGCGTATGTCCATGAAGACCGTGATTCTGGAGGATATGGAGGCCACTGCCGACGATCTTCACGAATTGCTCTTGGCTCTTGAGTCAGAATTTGACCTGACTTGGGACGACGAGACTGCCGAGGAAATGACCACCATCGGGCATATTGTCCACTACATCGAAGAAAATATTTAATGGAGGAACCCACCATGATAAAAGCAGTTGTTTTGGCGGCTGGCAAGGGGACACGGATGCAGTCTGAGTCCTGCCAAAAGCCCAAGGTTTTGCGAGAGGCACTGGAAAAGCCACTGCTTCACTACGTGTTGCAGGCCATCTCCTTTGTGCCCGCCAAGGACACGGTGCTGGTCACCGGGTTTATGCACGACACGGTGGAGGCCGCATTCCCTGCCTATCCTGCCGCCCTCCAAGACCCACAACTGGGCACCGGTCACGCGGTTCAGTGCGCCAAAGACCATTTGGAAGGCTTTGACGGCACGGTTTTGGTCTGCTACGGCGATATGCCTCTGCTGAAACAGGAGGTCTATGAAGCACTGCTCCAAGACCACCAGGTCAGTGGCGCACAGTGCACCTTATTGGCGGGCACCTGCCAGGAATATCTGCCCTATGGTCGCGTTTTGACCGGGGAAAATGGAGATTTCATCGCCGTGGTGGAAGACCGGGATTGCACCCCAGAGCAGAAGGAAATTCGGGATTTGAATGTGGGCATCTATGCCTTTGACTGCAAGTGTCTTCTGGAGGGATTGTCCCGATTGGAGAACAAAAACAGTCAAAAAGAGTATTATTTGACCGATGTTCCCGCAATTATTCAATCTTTGGGCGGGAAAGTT
>JAWXUJ010000068.1:0-6904 GCA_044432765.1 Eubacteriales bacterium
CAAATCATCCCCGCTGTTCTGGAATACCAAGATACCGTCTGCGGTGTGTTGGCACAAAAGAAAGCCTTCGATCTGTCCTGCGGTCTGGAAACCTATCTGGCTGAAAAAATTGCCAAGCTGTCCACCTGCATGATCAACAAGCTGAATGCTCTGGAAAATGCACTTCTGGAAATCAAGAGCGAAGAAGATGCGCTCATTCTGGCACAAGGCTACCACGACAAGGTGTTCACCGCCATGTCCGAACTGCGTATGATTGTTGACCAACTGGAAACTGTGGTCGGCAAAGAATACTGGCCTTTCCCCGACTACGGCGATTTGCTGTACAGCGTTCTCTAATAATGCAAAAGTGGTTGCCGATTTTTCGGCAACCACTTTTTAATTTTTGAAAAAGACTTTACTTTTTCCTGTATTTTATGGTAAAATAGTTGTGTATCACAAAAGTTTTACCAAACATATTTTTAAGGAGTATTTACATGATCGAATCTAAAAACGAAAAAATCTTGCACTTTATCGAGATCCTGGTGGTTGTGCTGATGGGTCTTACGGCTCTGCTCACCGCTTGGGCATCCTGGGTTGGTTCCCTCCACGGTGGCAACCAAGCCACCAACTACACCGTTTCCACCAACTTGGCCTCTGAAGGCAACAGCGAATACAACGCTGGTAGCCAACTGCTGATGCAGGATATGATGCTGTGGGCTGAAATCTCCGACCTGCAACTGGAAGTCCTCTACGGCACCGAAGACGACGCCATCGACATGGCTTGCACCAAGCTGTACTGGAAAATGGTGGAGAGCCTGCCTGAATACATGGCAACAGAAATCGCTTGGGACTATCCCGATGTGGTAGATGATGACTACTACACCGTTGTCTCCGATTGGATGTACAACAACGAATACGCCACCATCAGCCCCTTCTATGATGAGGATTACGTCCAAAGCTACTACGACGCCGCCAACGAATTGCTGGCAGAATCCGATGCAGTTTTGACCCAAGGTAAGGCTGATAACTCCAACGGCGACGCCTTCGGCCTGGTTACCGTGATCTTCACCGTGTCCTTGTTCCTCCTTGGTATGATCAGCACCATGGAAGACATCAAAAACAAATACGCTCTGCTTGCAATATCCATTGTCAGCATCGTGTTTGCAACCATCTATATGTTGACCATTCCCCTGCCCACCGGCTTCTCCCTGACAAGTTTCTTCGGTTAAACAACCAAAATCCCACACCTTGCGGTGTGGGATTTTTTTATTCCTCTACGTAGGATTGGCTGGTGTCGATGGAGATGGTTTGGGCTTCTTCGTCCCACGTGACACCGATGTCGAAGACTTGGCAGATTTCCCGGAGTTTGAAGTAGTTGTTGTGGTTGATTTCAAAGGCCGTAAACTCCTCCAGTTTGTTGTCCACAAACACCATAGCTGTGGCGGGATATGCCGTGGTTTCCACCGCCGATCCCGCTACCATCTCCCCGCCTACAGCGGTATATGCCGTGCGAGATGTCATATAGATGGCCTGGTGGTTTTCATCCCACTCCACATTGAAGCCTTTGTAGTCCTTGTTCAAAAGAAAGGCCAGGTCACGAAGTTTGAAATAGTTGTTGTCTTTAATGGTGTAGGCATCGAACACGATTTCGTTGCCATTGACCACCACCGTGGCGGCAGTGGGAACCGCCTGGGCGCTTTGGACGTAGCCGTCATCCGAGGCGGAAACGGCAGGAATCAAAAGGGTTAGAACCATGAAAAAGATCAATAATTTTGCCTTCATAGTACCTCCTATTTTCTATCAAAATACGGGGACTTCCCCCTTGCACATAGTGGAATGGCGATGATTTGGGTGTATTCTGGGGCAAACATCCCCAGTTTTTTCGCAGCGGTGCCGGCGCTGAACATGATACGGTTGTCCACACGACGGTCGGCTGCAATGGAAACAGCAGAGCCCAATGCAATGCCCAAGTCCATGCCCGTAAAAGCGCAAGCTCCACCGGCGGTGGCGCAAGCAACACAATTTTCAAAACCGCAGTATTGGCAGATTTCATTGATGCCACGGACTTCATTTCGAGCTGCCACCAGCACCACTGCCGCGGTGTTTCTCAGATTGCCAGCATCGCGACATAGGAACGCCATTCCACTGGCCTTCCCCATGACGTCCATTTCTACAGCCAGGGCTTCAATGTCCTCGCCGGTGACGATACAGCTGTCCAGATAGTCTTTCCCCTGGGTTTTTGGGGCGGTGCGGATGGCGACACACATAGCCTTTGCCGTGTCCATGACTGCATCCAATTCCGCTTGCTTTGACGTGATCATCATATCCATTCCCCCTATGTCTTACATTTTATCCGGTGCAGAGAAGCCCAGAAGATGGATACAGGTTTCCATGACCTTCAGTGTCAGAGAGACCAAGGCCAGGTAGCCGTTTTTCTTCTCCAAGTCGGTTTCGCTGAGGATTTTTGTCTCGTGGTAGAACTTGTTGGCGAAGCCAGCCAGTTCGTAGACGTAGGCACAAATCAGATTTGGTGCGGAGTCGCGATAGGCCATTTGCATGGCATCGCTGTAGCGGGTCAATGCTAGCATCAAATCCCGTTGGGAATCGTTGGAGGCAACAGTGATGGACAGATCGGTAGCGCCAGCCTTTGCCAAGATAGACTTGATACGCACCATGGTGTAGAGAATATAGGGGCCGGTATTGCCCTCGAAGGCGGAGAAACGATCCATATCGAAGATATAATCCTTGGTTGCCAAGTTGGACAGGTCGCCGTATTTCAGGGCGGCCATGGCAATGGCCTTTGCGGTGGTCTCCCGGTTTTCTGGAGCCACGATTCCACTTTCCGCAATCTTGTCGAAGACGAACTGGGTCACTTCCCCAATGAGACGTTCCAAGCGCATCACACCGCCCTCGCGGGTTTTGAAAGGCTTGCCATCTTTGCCGTTCATGGTGCCGAAGCCCAGGAATTGGAGTTCTGTAGACTTGTCCGCGATTTCCGCCTTGCGCGCGGCGCGAAACACTTGCTCAAAGTGAAGACTTTGACGCTTATCTACTACATATAATACCTTGTCAGGGTGATGTTCTTGTGTTCTCTGAACCAGAGTTGCCAAATCTGTGGTGGCATATAAGGTAGCACCGTCGGATTTCACTAGGATGCAGGGTGGCATCTCCTTGGTGTCCCCTTCTTCCTCCACATCCATGACCTTTGCGCCATCGCTTTCCCGGACAAGGCCACGGTCTTCGATTTCAGACAACATAGGTGCGATGAAGGGCTGTGCATCGCTTTCGCCCAACCAAGCGTCGAAGGAAACATCCAGGTTGTCGTAGTTCTTCCGCAAATCGGCGACGGAGACAGCCATAATGTGGTGCCACATGGCGGTGTAGCCACGGTCGCCAGTTTGGAGCAGGAAGGTGGCGGTGTGTGCCTTTTCTGCAAAGTCCTCGTCCACCTTAGACTTGGAACTGGCGGCGGGGTAGATTTCTTCCAATTCCCCAATGGTGAATGGCGCTTCATCTGGGTATTCCCCGGTGAAGGCAGTGTCGAAGTAAGGCAATTCCGGGTGACGCACCTTGACTTCCTCGATGATCAGACCCATTTGCAAACCCCAGTCACCCATGTGGATGTCGCCGATGACGGTGTTGCCAAAGTGACGGTAAATCCGTTTGATGCTCTCGCCGATGATGGCAGAGCGTAGGTGTCCTACGTGGAGGGGCTTGGCAACGTTAGGGCCACCGTAATCCATGACGATGGTTTGAGGTTTCTCCACCACATCCAGTCCGTGGCGCTCGTCGGATTCCATTTTGGAGACGAAGTCTGCCAAGGCTTCCTCTGTCAATTTCAGGTTGATAAAACCAGGGTTGACGGCCTCCACCATGGAGAACATGGCGTTGTCTTTCAATTTTTCTGCCACAGCGTTGGCGATTTGGATGGGGGCTTTGCGGTAGGTTTTTGCGGCGGCCAGTGCGCCGTTGCATTGGAATTGGCACAGGTCTGGGCGGTTGGAAACGGTGGCTCTACCGTATTGGGAATCAAATTCGCAGGCGGTAAATGCGTCTGCCAGTTGGATGGAAATAAAATCCACGAGTTTCGTCATGGTGATGTTCCTTTCTTACGTACAGTTTGTATCCATTATAACAGATTTATGCCTGTCTGTACAGTATTTAAGTAGGAAAAAACAGGTTTGTTGTCCAAGAAGCCACCAAAAAACCAGTAAAATCTGCAATTAAGGCAGCAGGAATGGCATATCTTGTATTTTTGATGCCATTTGCACCAAAGTAGACAGCGATGGTATAAAAGGTGGTCTCTGTGGAACCCAGCATAATGGCGGCGGTGCGCCCGATTTGGGAGTCCACGCCGTAGGTCACCATCAAATCCCCCGCCACCGCCAAAGCGGCACTGCCACTGATGGGGCGAAGCAACATCAAGGGTGCCACCTCCGGAGGGATGCCAAAAAGAGCGAAGGTGGGTGCCAAAAAATTGGACAGTACATCAATGGCTCCGGATGCCCGTAGCATATGCACCGCCGTCAAAAGCATGACCAAGGCCGGTACAATGGACATCATGGTCTGTAGCCCATCTTTGCCCCCTTCTAGGAGTGCACCATAGACGTCCTGTTTTTTTGCCAGAGCCACTACCGAAACCGTCACCATCAGCAGTGGAACCAGATAGTCGGTCATGGGTTTCCCCAAACCCGCTGTAGCCCGTAGGCCGCTAACAGCCCCGCCATTACAGAACAGAGCGAGGTGAGCCACACCGCTGGCAAAATATCCATGGGCGATGACCCTCCGAGACTCGCCCGCAGGGATGCCACCGTGGTGGGAATCAGTTGAATGGATGCGGTGTTCATCACCACCAAACGACACAGCTCGTCAGTGGCGTAGTCCACCCCTGATTTGGCCTTAATCCGCTTGGTGGCGGCAATGCCCAAAGGGGTGGCAGCATTGCCCAAACCCAATAGATTGGCAGTGAAATTTGCAGATAGATAACACAACGCATCTTCATCACAACTAGAAACTGGAAACACCTTACAAAAAAACGGACGGAAAAAGTTGGCCATTTTTTTCTGCAAACCGGAAACTTCCATCACACGAGAGATTCCACCCCAGAGACATAGGCTCCCGCCCAAGGTGAAAGAAAGCTCGATTGCCGTTTTTGCGCCCTCCAATCCACTGGCTGTCAGACCATCCCCTTTATTCCAATGGGGAAAAAATAATGTGGCACAGACAATCATCCCCAACCATAAAATGGACATCACCATAAGCATAAAACCTCCAAATATTGTAAATTCCTTACAAATAAGTGCTAAAAATGGAAATTACGATAAAAAAATATAGAAATTTTTATAAAAAAATGCAAAACTTTATTGACAAACATAGGTAATGTTCTGTACAATAAACTTGTAAATGATTTGTGTGTTACCAAATCGTCAGATGGAGGAAATATTATGAAATCTACAGGTATTGTTAGAAAGGTTGACGAGTTGGGTAGAATCGTGCTGCCCATCGAGTTGCGTCGTACCTTGGACATCGCGGAGAAGGATTCTCTGGAAATTTATGTGGATGGCGGTACCATCGTTCTCCGGAAATACGAGCCTTCCTGCATTTTTTGCGGCAATAGTAAAAATATTGCCACCTTTCAAGAAAAAAACATTTGCAGCAACTGCATGAGAGAACTCAAGATGCTGTAACCACCATCGAGAACAGGTCGTGGCGAATTGCTTCGGCCTGTTCACCCTTTTTGCTATTAGAAGCATATGCTTCGTTGCGCGAAAAATTCCACCCATTGGGTGGTTTTTTTGCTTCATGGCTGTCCTACTGATTTTCACTTTTTTCTGAAAAACCTCTTGACTTTTGGTGGAATATTTGATAGAGTATTATTGTTAATATTTTAAATGCGAAGAAAAGGAATAGTAAATTTCCAAACGCTTTCAGAGAATTGGTGGTCGGTGCGAACCAATAAGCGGGCAGAGATTGAACTGGCCTTGGAGCAGAACGCTGAACATTCATTTATTAAGCGTTTCCGGAACTTCCACCGTTACTGGGAATAGGATATGTCTGTATCCGAAAAGTGCGCCAATTCTGGCGAAAAAGAGTGGTACCGTGGGAGTATAGTCTTTCACCTCTTTAAAATTCTGTGGAATTTTATGTTGAGGCGAAGGGCTTTTTTGTTATCTAAATTAAAATAAGGAGCATTTACAATGAAATCTTATGTGAAATACAAACCATATCCAACCATCAAATTGGCAGACCGCACCTGGCCTGACCAGGAGATTACCCAAGCACCCATGTGGTGTAGTGTCGACCTGCGGGACGGCAACCAAGCACTGGAAATCCCCATGGGCTTGGAACAAAAGCTGGCATTTTTCGACTTCTTGGTAAAAATGGGCTTCAAAGAAATCGAAATCGGCTTCCCCGCCGCCTCCGACACCGAATACGAATTCACCCGCACCTTGATTGAGAAAAACCTCATTCCCGACGATGTGACCATCCAAGTACTGACCCAGTCCCGGGAACACATCATCCAAAAGACCTTCGAGGCCTTGAAAGGCGCAAAAAACGCAGTCGTCCACCTTTATAACTCCACCTCCACCCTCCAACGGGATGTGGTGTTCCAAAAATCCAAGGAAGAAATTCTGGAACTGGCTGTCTACGGTGCAAAGATGATTGTGGAACTGGCGAAAAACTACCCCGAAACCAACTTCGTCTATGAATACTCCCCCGAGAGCTTCACCGGCACCGAAATGGACTACGCCGCCGCGGTCTGCAACGCTGTCATCGACGTGTGGCACCCCAACACCGCCAACAAAATCATCATCAACCTGCCTGCCACCGTGGAGATGGCTACCCCCAATGTCTATGCCGATCAAATCGAGTATATGTGTCGCAACCTCCACTGCCGCGAGGACGTACTGGTCAGCCTCCATGC
>JAWXUJ010000069.1:0-6844 GCA_044432765.1 Eubacteriales bacterium
GACCTTCAGGGGTTTCAATGGGGCACATACGACCGTAGTGGGAGTAGTGGACGTCACGGACGTCAAAGGAGGCGCGCTCACGGCTCAGACCGCCTGGGCCCAAAGCGGAGAGACGACGCTTGTGGGTCAGCTCAGCCAGAGGGTTGTTCTGATCCATAAATTGGGACAGTGGAGAAGAGCCGAAGAACTCTTTGATAACCGCGGTCACAGGACGGATGTTGATCAGGCTGGTTGGGGTGGCCACGTCCACATCTTGGATGGTCATACGCTCACGGATGACACGCTCCAGACGGGTGAAGCCCACACGGAATTGGTTTTGCAACAGCTCGCCCACGCAACGGAGACGACGGTTGCCCAGGTGGTCAATGTCGTCCACGGTGCCAGAGCCGTAGACCATGCAGTTCAGGTAGTTGATGGAGGCCAGAATGTCCTCGCGGGTGATGTGCTTTGGCATCAGCTCGTCGCGACGGCTTTCGATGGCTTCCTTCCAGCCGTCAGCTGGGACGGTTTCCAGCATTTCCTGGAGGACTTTAAAGTTGACCTTGGCGCGGATGCCGTAGTCGGCAGGGTCGAAGTCCACAAAGTTCCTCATATCGGCAACGCCGTTGGAGAACACCTTGACCATGCGGCCTTCCACATTGATGACGGCCTCGTTAACGGCGCGGGCAGAGATGGCCTGTGCCTCTTCACGGTTCAAAACCTTGCCAGGCATGGCCAGGATTTCGCCCGTCATAGGGTCGGTGATGGGCTCTGCCACCTCTTGGCCAGCCAAGCGGTTCCAGATGTCCAGTTTCTTGTTGAATTTATAGCGACCGACCTTGGACACGTCATAGCGACGGGCATCAAAGAAGAGAGAGTCCAGATAGGAGGCGGCGTTTTCCACCACAGGAGGTTCGCCTGGACGAAGCTTGCGGTAGATTTCCAGCAGGGATTCCTCGCGGGTTTTGCAGACGTCCTTTTCCAAGGTGGCCAAAATGCGAGGGTCCTCACCGAACATGGCCTTGATTTCACCGTCGGTGATGACACCCATGGCGCGAATCAGGCAGGTGATGGGGATTTTGCGGTTTTTGTCGATGCGGACATAGAAGATGTCAGAGGCATCGGTCTCATACTCCAGCCATGCACCACGGTAAGGGATGACGGTGGAGGAATAGCTGTGTTGGTCGGCCTTGTCCGTGGTGTCTCCATAGTACATACCAGGGCTACGGACAATCTGGGAGACAATGACACGTTCTGCGCCATTGATGACAAAGGTACCGCCTTCGGTCATCATGGGGAAATCGCCCATGAAGATTTCGCTTTCCTTGATGTCGCCCTCTTTTTCCAAATTGCGAAGACGGACACGGATTTTGATGGGTTTTGCATAGGTGGCATCCCGCTCTTTACATTCCTCCACGGTGTATTTGGGCTTTTCATCCATGGAGAAATCCAAGAAGGACAGTTCCAGCTTGCCCGCATAGTCACTGATGGCATCCACATCCTGGAACACCTCACGCAGTCCCTCACTGAGGAACCACTTATAGGAGTCCTTTTGGATTTTCAGCAGGTTGGGAATTGCCAAAACGTCGTCATGCTTGGCATAACTTTTACGCAGGGTTTTTCCGAAGTAAGCGTCTCTTACCATTGCCATTATGAGTCATCACAGCCTTTCTTTCAGCTTTCGCTACAGTATTTACGATACGCACGGCGCAGTTGTTAATATTTTCATTGCTGCCTTGACCTTTTCTCTCAACTGTGATATGATGCTAGTAGTTAAAAGGGCAAATTTGCGTCAATTCGCAGTTTGGCAGTATGGATAATCATTTTATCACACCTGCCTGTCCTTGTCAATGACTTTCCGTATATTTTCTCGAAAATTGGATATAAAAGGCCGTCTGTCACTTGACAGACGGCCTTTTGGTAAAGATCCCCTAAATATACAACAATTTTTTGCAGATCTCCAATAAATCCGGGTCATCGCTGCTGTTGGACAAGGTCACCCGCCCCTTTTGGGTTTGGGGGTTCAAAAGGTTTGCCTCCACGAGGCGGCGCTTTGTCTCTCTGGCGGTGCCTTCTGCGCCGTCAAAAAAGGCGATTTCGTAGCCCAAAACCTGTGAAATGGCCTGTTGTACAAAGGGAAAGTGGGTGCAACCCAGTACCATGCTGTCAAATTTCACATGGGCAAACCCATCCAAAATGCTGTGCAAATAGGCCTGCATCTCTGCCCCGCTGACCTTCCCCTGCTCCACCAAGGGTACAATTCCCGGTGCGGGCAGTGTGTAAATAGCAGCAGAATCCACGTAGGATTCCATTAAAGTCTTAAATTTTTTCTCAAACAAGGTGATTTCCGTAGCCAAAACCAAGACATTTGGATGGTCAAACTGGACGACCGCCGGCTTCAGCGCCGGTTCAATGCCAATCATAGGCACTTGCGGGAACCGATAACGGAAGACTTCAATGGACGCAGAAGTGGCAGAATTGCAGGCCACAACCAAGGCTTTGCACCCTTGTGCCTCCAACTTTTCCCAACAATGCAGGGACAATTCCAGTACTTTTTCCTTGCCGTGGACGCCGTAGGGCGCATTTTTAGAGTCTCCCAAATAGATGAAGTCCTCGTTGGGCAGTTCCTTTACCAGTTGGCGCAACACGCCAATGCCCCCCAAACCAGAGTCAAAAACCCCAATGGGATTGTAATTTTCCATCATAAAAAACCTCCATGGTTCCTCTGTCTCTCACCATTTAGTATACCAAAAACATGCCCCATTTGCAAGTAAAAAAGCCTGTGACCGAAGTCACAGACTTCAGCTTGTCAAAAACTTCGTTTTTGACAAGCTGAAGCGCCTGCGGGCGGATTTATCCGCTTCGCTCAACGCGAAAAGGAACCCTGACGGTTCCTTTTCACACTTTTCCTCCCTCCGAAATTTGGAAATCTTTTTCCATTTAGAGGCTCTTTGACAGACAAAAGCCTGTGACCGAAGTCACAGGCTTTTTTTAGATACATTCAATGATGGCAGTTGCCGCCACAACCGCTGCAGTTTCCACCGCAACCGTCGGACTTTGTCTGGTTGCTATGGCTACAACTTTTGCTATCGGGACAACCGATGCAATGAGCGCCATGCTTTTTTTGATACACAATATAGGCGATGGCTCCGCCAATGACCGCCACCAGAATGGCAATGACCAACAAATCAATCATAACTTATGCCTTCACCTTTTTGTCGTTCAGGGCATAGTTTTCGATGCTCTTGTCACCCTTTTTCACCAGGTAGACGGTGTAACCAATCAGCAGAACACTGACAATCAGGCCAGGCACAAAGCCAGCGCCCACGGTGCCCAAAGTGATCAATGTGCCGATTTGGTACACGAAGTAAGCCAGAACGTAAGCAACGCCGAATTGGAGACCAACGCCAGCCCACAGCCACTTTTTGCTACCCATTTCAGAGTTCATAGCGCCGATGGCAGCGAAGCAAGGAGGTGTGTACAGGTTGAACATCAAGTAGGCCAGTGCGGCAACCTTGGTCATGGTCATAATAGCGGCAACCTCAGAAGAACCGCCAGTAAGAGCCAGTTCTTCGGTGTCGATAAAGTTGGTGATACCAAAGACAACAGCCAGGGTGCCAACCACGTTTTCCTTGGCGATGAAGCCAGTGATTGCAGCGGCAGCCAGTTGCCAGATGCCAAAGCCAAGAGGAATCAGCAGAACAGCGAAGGGAGCAGCGATGGTAGCCAAGATAGAGGTGGCTTCCATGCCTTCTTCCACTTCTTGCAGGGACCAGTTGAATGTTTGCATGACCATCACGGCTGCGTTGCAGACCAAGATGATGGTACCAGCTTTGATGATAAAGGATTTTGCACGACCCATCATGGACCAGAAAGCGCGAGAAACGCTAGGAGCCTTGTACTCAGGCAGTTCCATGATGAAGAAGGATTTTCTGTACTTAGAGCCAGTGATGCGTTGCACCAACAGAGCGCCGAAGAAGATCAAGGCGATGCCCACGAAGTACATCAGAGTGCCAACCCAAGTGGCATCGGAGAAGAATGCACCAGCGAACAGTGCGATAACAGGCAATTTTGCGCCGCAAGGCATGAAAGGAGTCAGCATAGCAGTGGTGCGACGCTCTCTTTCATTACGGATGGTACGGCAAGCCATAACACCAGGGATGGCACAACCAGTGCCGATGACCATGGGGATGATGGATTTACCAGACAGGCCAACCTTTTTCAGGTAGCGGTCCATGACCACGGCAACACGTGCCATGTAGCCACAGTCTTCCAACAATGCGATGAGGAAGTACATGACCATAACCAGAGGCAGGAAGCCGACAACGGCGCCAACGCCACCGATGATGCCGTCCACCAGCAGTGCTTGCAGGAAAGGAGATGCGCCACCCAGCATTTCGCCAGCCCATTCACCGAACATATCAATCCAGCCGCAGAGGAAGTCAGCCAACCAAGGGCCAACGTAGCTTTGGGACAGTGCAAACACAGCGAACATAACTGCAGCAAAAATGGGAATGCCCCAGACTTTGTGTGCAACCACAGCATCGATGCTATCTTGCTTGTTTTTGGTTTTGGTCAAAACCTTACGAGTTTCCACTTTTTCAACCAAGCCATTGACAAAGTTGAAGCGTTTCTTATCGGCTTCTTCCACCGCTTTTTTGTCGCGGAGGTTGATGTCGCCTTGGACATATGGTGTCTTTTGGCCTTTGCCAACTGCGTCCACAGCGGTGGCAACCACAGCAATCAAGCCCTTATCGCTGGCATTGGTTGCGGTGGTGTCCACAACGGGGCAACCCAGCATTTCGGACAACTTTGCGCTGTCGATTTTGTTTCCTTTTTTCAGGTTGATGTCAGCCTTGTTCAAAGCGACAACCACAGGAATGCCCAGCTCCAACAGTTGGGTGGTGAAGAACAGGCTACGGCTCAAGTTGGTAGCATCCACGATGTTGATGATGGCATCGGGGTTTTCGTTTTTCACATAAGTACTGGTAATGCTCTCCTCAGAGGTGAAGGGAGACATGGAATAAGCACCGGGCAAATCCACGGCGACGACTTCTACGCTTCCTTTGTAATAGTTGGACTTAATGTTTGCTTCTTTTTTGTCCACAGTAACGCCAGCCCAGTTGCCAACGCGTTCGCTGCGACCAGTCAACGCATTGTACAGGGTTGTCTTACCACTGTTGGGGTTACCTGTTAAGGCAATTCTCATGATAATTCTCCTCATTATTTTTTCTAATTAGTCAGATTAAACTAATCAATAGGCAAAAATTTTGACGCTCTGGGCGATAAATCGCCCCGGCATCACAGGTTAGGCAATGGAAATCGTTTCTGCCAAATCAGCGCTGATGTTGTATCGACCATCTTTAATGGAAACCACATAACTTTCACTAACGTTGGAGACGACCACAATGGTTGTACCCTCATAGCAACCCAAGGTGAACAAGAAGTTTTCCAACTCCTCATCATCTGTGTTTAAGCCAGTGACACGGTACTCTTTTCCAAGCTCTGCATCTAAAAGTGTCATAATTTTCTCCCTATCAATTAGTTTGTGCTGACTAATGCAATATTACCACACCCATTCCTCTTTGTCAATATGCTATAAGCAAAATTTTCATCTTTTTCAACGGAAAATAATCCTTGACATACGTGTTAGTTTGTGCTAACATTTTAGTAAGTTAGATATCGCTAACGAAAGGAGTCCCACCATGTCCTATGAATTGATTGTGCAATACTGCTCCCCCACTTTGGCCGGTCTTAAAATCGGTAGCCTGTTTTCCTATGCAGCAGAAAGCGAAGAGGCATTGCAATCCTTGGTGCAGGCGCGGAATGCCGCCCTCAACCCCAAAGGCATCTATTTCACCGTGCTACGCCACCGAAATGGGCGGGCACTGATTTATGTCTATCGAAAAAATCAGCTAGAAAATGTACTGAAAAATCCAGAAATCCGGGCATTTCTCCGGTCAATGGGCTATCATTCTTTCACATGGCAGGACTGTCGCTCAATGCTGATGCACCACCTGTCCCGCCAGGACTTCCCCCACGAAATCGGTATTTTCCTAGGCTACCCTCTGGCTGACATCAAAGGTTTCATCCAGCACAAAGGTGCAAACTACAAACTAGTGGGCTGTTGGAAGGTCTATTCCGACGAAAAACAGGCAAAATCCCTGTTCGACTCCTATTCCAAATGCACCAGAATCTACGAAACCCAGTTAGCCCACGGCACGGACATTACACAGCTGACCGTAGCTGTATGATGATATATTTTTTAATTTGAAAGGTTGATATACAATGAGTAAAGTAGCAGTTATCTATTGGAGCGGCACCGGTAACACCGAGGCCATGGCAAACGCAGTGGAAGAGGGCGCAAAGTCCGCCGGCGCTGAAGTTTGTATGTTCACCCCCGACGATTTCGACATGGGAAAAGTTGCAGATTGCACCGCCTTTGCCTTCGGTTGCCCCTCCATGGGCGCAGAAGTCCTAGAAGAAACCGAATACCAACCCATGTGGGACGATGCAAAAGCTGGCCTGTCCGGCAAACCTGTAGCACTGTTCGGCTCCTATGGTTGGGGCGATGGCGAATGGATGCGTGATTGGGAAGAAGACGCAAAGGGCGCTGGCGTGACCTTCGTGGACTCCTTCATCTGCAACGAAATGCCCGACGACGAAGCCACCGATGCTTGCAAAGCACTGGGTGCAAAATTGGCTGGTTGCTAAAAAAACACCAAAAAGACGCTGTACAAAAAGCAATGTCATTAAGTTAAGCGATTCCAATAGTAGAATCGCTAGGCAAAAACATAGAAATCTAAAAATGGGCAGAACAACCAAGCAGATTGAAAAATCCGCTTGGTTGTTTTTATAAAATGGC
>JAWXUJ010000070.1:0-6791 GCA_044432765.1 Eubacteriales bacterium
TTTTAATGAGGATTTCCCTAAATTTTTTTCTTATCCATCATCTTGTGTAAGCAGTCCAACGCGTCACCTAAGGAGCCCAGTTTTCCGATAAGCCCGCAGACCACCGCTTCTTCGCCATAGACCACAGTGCCCACATCCGTTGCCATCTCCCCGGTTGCCATCATATAGCCAAGAAACTTTTTCTTTGAAATATTGGCATTTTTTGTTACAAAGTCAACAATTCTGTCTTGAATTCGGTTAAAATAGGCAAAGGTTGCCGGTGCGCCTACCACGGTGCCAGAAATCCGAACAGGATGAATGGTCATCCCCGCAGAGGGAGCAATGAAGGATTTCTTCGCTGAAACGGCCAAAGGCACCCCGATGGAGTGACCACCGCCAAGCACCAGGGAGACGGTAGGTTTTTTCATACCGGCGATTAACTCCGCGATGGCAAGCCCTGCTTCAATGTCCCCGCCTACGGTATTTAAAAGTAGGAGTAGGCCATCCACCTCATCGCTTTCCTCGATGGATGCCAAGAGAGGCAAAATGTGTTCGTATTTTGTGGTTTTCACCGTGTCCGGCAGAACTTGGTGGCCTTCGATTTGTCCAATGATGGTCAAGGTGTAGATGTTCCCTTTTTCGGTTTTGGTGGTGGTGCCACCCAAGTCCAATAACTCTTTCTGTTGTGCAGCGGTGATGGTCAATTCTTCTTCCATGATAGACCTCCTAAAATGAATGGTTTTTGGTTGCCGACGTTGTCAGCGCGCTGCTTGCACAGCTACCGCCCTTCGGGCGAACCAAAGCCGTGTAGTTTGTTGTAAGGAGCGATCGCCCCACACAGCTATGCTGCACCCCTCTGGCAATGGGCTTACAACAAACTATTCCATTTAGTATGTCCCATTTTCAGTTCTACAACCAATTTTATCCTTGCAACTTGGGGTAACATTATGTATAATAAAATTTGAGGTGTTTTTATGACCAAGACAAACGCAATGCGCCTGTTGGAGCAGGCAAAAATCCCATTTATAACCGCCCAGTATGAGGTGGACGAACAGGATCTGAACGGTATGCACGCCGCGGAAGGTGTGGGCATGCCTCCAGTACAGGTTTACAAAACATTGGTTGCCCGTGGTGACAAAAAGGGTTACCTTGTGTTCTGCATCCCAGTCTGCTGTGAGCTGGACTTGAAAAAGGCCGCCAAAGCCGCCGGCGACAAAAAAGTGGAATTGATTGCCGTCAAGGAGCTGTTGCCTCTCACCGGTTACATCCGCGGTGGATGCAGTCCCATCGGCATGAAAAAGAAATTCCCCACATATTTTGAGGAGACAGCCCAACTTTACGACACCATTGCCGTATCCGCCGGTGTCCGTGGCACCCAAATGCTCATCTCCCCCGAAGATTTAACAACATACACAACTGCAATCTATGCAGATTTGGTAGAAACAACGTAGAAAGAGGTATTTTTATGCGATATGAATTTAGAACCAGTGGAGTTTGCTCCCGGAAAATCAACATTGAAGTAGAAGACAACACCATCAAAGCTGTGGATTTTGAAGGCGGTTGCCAAGGCAATCTCCGTGGCATCTCAGCTCTGATTGTGGGCATGAACATTGACGAAGTCATCGCCCGGGTAGACGGCATCGACTGCGGTGGTCGTGGCACATCATGTCCAGACCAACTGTCCATGGCATTGCAACAAATTAAAGCGCAAGGCTGACAAAAACCCGGACATCAAATGATGTCCGGGTTTTCTATACGAATATTAGATATCTTCTTCGTCGTCCATGTCGAATTCCAGTTCTTCGCCACATTTTGGGCAAGGAATGGAGCCGGCATCCAACATATCTTCATCCAAGGCAATTTCTTCATTGCAAACTGGGCAAGTTACTTCGTAGATAGGGTCTTCGTCGGCGAATTCAAAATTGTCATCGTCATCATCGTAGTCATCTTCAAAGTCTTCGTCGTAGACGACTTCTTCCAAGTTGTCGATGGCGTCTTCGATTTCGTCTAACTCATCGGAGACTGCCAGAGCTTGTTCTTCCAAATCGGACACAGCGTAGGAAATATCTTCCAGCATTTCAACCATGGCAGCAATCATTTTGCCCTCTGCTTTTTCGGTGTCCATGTTCAGGCCATCCATCAGGCCCTTCAGGTATGCGGATCTTTCGGAAAGTGTCATATGGCGTTCTCCTTTCAAATGGGGCGATTAGCCCTTTGCGCGGCTCATGTATTCGCCGGTGCGGGTGTCGATGGTGATTTTGTCGCCTTCGTTGATGAACAGGGGCACTTTGACCTCTGCGCCGGATTCAACGGTAGCGGGTTTCATAACGTTGGTGGCAGTGTCGCCCTTGACGCCGGGTTCGGTTTCGGTGATGATCATGTCAACAAAGTTGGGGGGTTCCACACCGAAGACGCTGCCCTTGTAGGACAGAACCATGCAAGGATCGTTTTCCTTGACGAAACGGAAGCTGGAGTCCACAACGGACTTGTCGATGGGCACCATTTCATAGGTTTCTTCGTCCATGAAGTAGTACAGGGTGTCGTCATCATAGGAATAGTTCATCTTTTTGCGTTCCACGAAAGCAGATGGGAATTTGTCACTGGGGTTGAAGGTGGTTTCCACCACAGCGCCACTGATGACATTTCTCATTTTGACGCGAACGAAAGCGGAGCCTTTGCCGGGTTTCACGTGCTGAAACTCCATGATTTGCATAACCTTGCCATCCATGTCAAAGGTTACGCCATTTCTAAAATCGCCTACAGAAATCATTGGTATAGTCCTCCTAAATTGCCCACAATGTGGGTATATGCTAAAAAGCATACTTTGTGATATTATCTATTTTATCCCAAAAACCAAAAAATTTCAAGGGGGTTGACAGATATTTTTTCGTTTTTTTAGATTTTTCTGCCTCTGGCGGCGGAAATAAAGGGCTGTTCCACCCAATGACGCAGAGTTAGAAACCAATTACTCAGAGAGATTGGTTTGACCAAAATGGAAGTCACTCCAAAGATGTTGCCCCCCAGGATGTCGGTGAAGATTTGATCCCCCACCAAAGCGGTGGATTGGTGGGATACGCCATAGGTCTCTTGGGCGACGCGAAGTCCCTTGGATGTAGGCTTGCGGGCGTGGGTGATGCAGGGAATGCCGTAGCCATCGCAGAAGATTTTCACCCGATCCTTGTGGCTGTTGGACACCACGCAGACGGTGATGATTTCTGACTTTGCCAGGGTGTGGAGCCAGTCGTCCATGGCGGGGACTGGTACATTGGTGGAATATGGGACAATGGTGTTGTCAAAGTCCATAAATAAGGTCGTGATACCTCGACTTTGGAGAAATTCCTCCGTCAGGTAGGTCACATCATCAGCAATGATTTGGGGTAGAAAGGATAAAGACATAGGTTTACCAACTTTTTCATAAGATTCATTGTGGGGCATCTCTAAAAATCTATGGTAGCGATGTGTCCGCTTGGCTGTCTTAGGCTTTTAGAGATACCCTGCGGTCATTATAACACGAGAATGGGGGGTTTGTAAATTGGAAGAAACCACGTATTTTGTCTGTGGAGGCCAGGAGCAACCATCCTGGGGCGAAACCGGGCGCCTGGGTTTTTCCTTTGCCTCAGGCGGGATTTCGCCCCCTTCCAAACACCCAACCGGATTGGAATGGATGGTACTTGAGGACTCCATCCTGCCTTGTGAGGACATCCACCACCTGGTCAAGTCTGTTGTGGATACCTGCACCAGTGGGTATCGGGGTGTAATCTGCGATTTTGAAAAACCGCCCACTCCCCCATTCTATGACATCATCCGCCAACTTGGCACCTGGTTACCAGAGAAAAAGCGTGGTCTTATGGTGCCCGCTGCCTACGACTCTGCCACACACTACGGCTTCATCATGGGGCAGACGTCCCCCTTGTCTGGGGATTTTTCCACCCAATGCAAAAAACTCCAAAACCAGTACAAAAGTCGTCTAGTTTTGGAGATATCCGCCATTTCTATGACGATAAAGTTACCTTTTGCTAGTGGCGCGGAATCCCCTGCCACGGTCCAGTCTGGTGGATTTTACAGCCCCACCCTGGGGTGCAATTACCAATTTCACGGCGATAGTGTCTCACTGTTTGACATAGGGAATACAATGCAAAAAAGAACGGAATTGGCGAAAAAAATAAGAATTTCTCGGTTTATTGGACTGCATCAGGAGTTATATACTCTATGAAATCTGCTCGCTTACACCGTTGGCGTAGTTTATGGCAATGCCTGGTTGGACATTGTAGCAGTAGACATTGAAGCAGATTTCGTCGCTCTCCAACGACATAGCCTCCATGAGCACACCCGAGGCTACAAGGTTGTCACCGTCAAATATCGGGGTGACCCGGTATTGGACATGGTGCTCCGTCTCCTGGACGTAGTCTGCCACTAAATTTTCAAAGGGTAACATTCCGTCCACATTCATGTAGCGGGTGCCGGTGATGAGATTCAATTCGTTGTCGTTCTCCCCTGCCAACTGAAAGCCAATCAGGTGGCAACGGTTGTAGAGCCAGGAACCGTCCACAATGTCATAGGACACAGACACCCACCCAGTAGGCTTGACACTGGAGATGTCCTCTCGGTCTTCGGTGGGCATGATGTCCACTCCGATGTTGGCTTCGGTGATGCCACACCGACCCAGCCAATCCAGGCTACTGTAAAATTCATAGGACTCTGTGGTCAATTCTTCATCCACAAAAAAAGGCACGTTATCGTTGACCATCACGTAGGGACTGTCCACATAGGCCGGTATGGCATCCAGGACGAAGGACTCCAAAGGTCCGGTGGAAAGGACGGCGGCCTCCTCTTCCAACTGGAAAAATTCCCGTAATATGGTGGCGACACCGTCTAGTTGAGATAGGCCATTCCATTGGCTGAAGTCGCCCAGTTGGGGCAGACTGCCCCAGGAAACCAGACCGGTGTCCACGGTTGCCACACCCAAAGCCAGTGCAATCGCCACCAAAAGGGCAACAACGGAAACAAATGAACTATTTCTCTGATTGCGGTTGGATTTTTTCACGTGAGTTGCTCCTTTTGTCTAGTTTGCGTTCACTGGTTATGCTCTACTTCAGTATACCATTGAATAACAAAATATGCAACTGTAAACAACCCGGGATCTGCTGTACAGACCCCGGGTGTCACGTTTTTTTATTAAATTTTGTTGTCCTTATGGACACCGGTGATGGAGAAAACCACCCACTCTGCCACGTTGGTGGCGTGGTCGGCAATGCGTTCCAGGTACTTGGCGACCATGAGCATATCGATGATGGCTTCGGTGTTTTCGTTTTCATCTTTGATGCGGGCGATAACGTCATTTTTCGCTATATCAAAGTAATCATCCACCACATCATCGCTGTCGATGACTTCTTGGGCGCAGTCCAAATCCCGCTTGACGAAGGAGTCGATGGCGCCGGTGACCATTTTCACTGTGGCCTCTGCCATATTTTTCAGGTAGTCGGGCATATCCTCTGCGGAGGCATACTTTGACAGCTCTGCAATGTCTGCAGCTTGGTCACCGATGCGTTCCAAGTCGGTGATCATTTTCAAGGCGGCGGAGACGATGCGCAAGTCCTTTGCAACCGGTTGTTGTTGCAAGAGGAGGCGCATACAAAGACGCTCGATTTCCTTTTCCTTGTCGTCGATTTCACGCTCGATGTCCTTGGCAATTTTGGCGTAGGTTGCATTGTTGTTCATATAGGCTTGGATGGACATGGAGATAGCCTTTTCACAAAGTGCGCCCATCATGACCAGGTCGGTGTTCAGCTCCAACAGCTGTGCTTCAAATTTATTTCTCATATTGACACTCCTTTTTAGCCGAAACGACCAGTGATATAGTCCTCTGTCCGCTTGTCCTTGGGGTAGGAAAACAGAGTTTCTGTCCGGTTGACTTCAATGACCTCGCCCAGTAGGAAGAAGGCGGTTTGGTCGGCAATCCGGGCGGCTTGTTGCATATTGTGGGTGACCATGGCGATGGTGTAGTCTTTTTTCAAGTCCATCGCAAGATCTTCGATTTTAGAGGTGGAAATGGGGTCTAGTGCAGAGGTGGCTTCGTCCATGAGCAGGACTTCTGGCTTAACGGCCAAAGCCCGGGCGATGCAGAGACGTTGTTGTTGACCGCCGGACATGCCCAGCGCGGACTTCTTCAATCTGTCCTTGACTTCATCCCAGATGGCGGCGCCACGGAGGGATTCCTCCACGATTTCATCCAACTTGGCCTTGCCCTTGACACCGTGGAGACGGGGGCCGTAGGCGATGTTGTCGTAGATAGACATGGGGAATGGGTTTGGTTTTTGGAACACCATGCCCACCCGCTTGCGGAGCAGAGTCACATCGATGTTGCCCAAAATATCCATGCCATCCATGTCGATGGAACCTGTGATTTTACAACCGTCCACCACGTCATTCATGCGGTTTAAGCACTTGAGCAGTGTGGACTTTCCACAACCAGAGGGGCCGATAAAGGCGGTGATTTCATTTTTAGGGATAGATAAGTTGACTTTTTTAAGGGCTTGAAAATCGCCGTAGAAAAGATCCAGGTCCTTGACTTGTAGTTTCACGGATTGACTCATAATTGCCTCCAGTTGTTATATTTCTATGATACTATTATATTTGCACAATGTAAAGTCCAAAAGGAGGATTTTGTAAAATCTTTGTAAAATGACGCTGTACAAAAAGCAATGTCATTAAGTTAAACGCTTCCATTGTCCTCAAATCCGCGCAAGCGCCGCAACTCGAACCCGCGAACCGACACATCCTTCTGCTATCGCCTGGCTTGATGCCTGTTTATA
>JAWXUJ010000071.1:0-6786 GCA_044432765.1 Eubacteriales bacterium
GACAGCCAGCTGATTGACACTGGCGACGTGGTCTTTAGCATCAAAACCATCCTCCGTGCAAAGGATGTCAATGGCATCTACACCGCCGCCTTTTCCAACATCCAAGGCGCAGCCGCCTACATCTCCGGCGAAACCGACGACTTGGAAGGACTGTCCACCAATGGCAACATCATCACCATCCAGTTGGAAGAACAGTCCCCCACCTTGATTCAGGTTTTGGCACAATTTGTTATTTTGCCAGAGCACTGCTTCGAGAACAGCGACTTGGCGAACATCCTCAAGGACAACTACTGGAAAATACCCGTGGTCAGCGGGATGTACCAAGTCCAGAACGTGGACATAGACAAGACCGTCACCCTAGGGCGCAACCCCTACTACGGCGACACCCCACCTCAAATCGACCAAGTCGTCCTCCATGTGGACTATAAATTCACCACATTGGACTACTACTCCACCAACAACATCACAGAAATCATCAACTACCGCTCCATCCGCTACATGGAGGAATACAAGATAGACATTCTGTTCTACCGCTATCTCATGTTCAACATCAAAGGCATCGACGGCAACTACAACGAAGCCATGGATGACCCCTACGTCCGTCAAGCCATCGCCTATGCCATCGATAGGGAAACCCTGCTATCCGACATCTACTTGGACTCCGGCACCCTGATTGACTCCGGCGTGGCACGTTCTAACCAGGCCTACGACGGTGTGACCATCGACTACAACGTGGAAAAAGCAAAAGAACTCCTTGCCATGTCCGACTATGACCTAGACCGTCCCCTGCGCCTGACCTACTACTACTTGGATGCCACCTCCCAGACCTTTATGGAAAAAGTGGCCGAGGATTTGGAAGAAGTCGGCTTCACCGTGGATCTCTTCCGTTGTGAAACCACCACCCTCTACGACGGCCGGGAATACGACTTGGCACTAAAAGGCCTGTCCGCCTTCAACTTGAACGAATGGTACATCGAATACACCTCCTCCAGTCCCCAACTGAACAAGTTGTTCGGTGGTGTCAACGAATTTGAAGTGCCAGTCAAACAACTGATTCTTCAACTAGAAGGCGACGAAAGGGATGCCATCCTCCTGGAATTGCAGGCCTTGGAACACGAAACCATGTACAAAATCCCCCTGTTCACCTTAGGGCAAGTCCTCTACATCAACGACGAGCGGGTCAACCTACCCACCAACTGCACCTTCGGCAACACCTGGTACAAATACGATGTGGACTTTGAATATTGGAGCATCAAAACTGAATAACAAAAGAGCTGTATAAACACAACCAACGCATTCCTAGGGGACGATTCCATATCGTCCCCTTCGGTGCATTTTAGTGTTTTTATACAGCCCTTTTTTACAGATAAAATGGTGTCAGAACTCAGTGGCAGTTGTGCTCATGACCATCATCGTGATGGTGTTGGCAAACTGCACCGGTGGAGTGAAGGTCGCCCTTCAAATAGGACACCACAGCCATGCGAGCCAGGCCAGATGCACCGACCACGACTTCCACGCCACGCTCGTTGAAGATTTCAACAGCGCCACCGCCCATGCCACCGGCGATAATCAGTTCCACACCCATGTCAGCCAGGAAATTAGGCAAAAAGCCAGGTCTGTGGCCGGGGTTTGGAACGCTGGTTTCGATGTCGATGGCACCGTTTTCGCACTCAAAAATACGGAAGTTCTCACAGTGTCCGAAGTGGCCTGCCACCTCTACGTCCATACAAGCAACTGCAATTTTCATCATAATATCTCCTTAAAATTCTATTTATCATCCAAAAATCGGATGGTTTTTTTGTATACTTCATACAGAGCATCCCGGGCGGGACAGTCTGTGACGGCGATGGATTCCCCGCGGTTGATGGCCTGAGAGGCGGTTTTATCGTAGGGAATTTTTCCAGCAAACAGGATTTCATGCACCCTGCAAAATTCTTCAATTTCCGCCGTATTGTCCGGATTTGTGTCCCATTTATTCACACAAACTAGGGTTTTAGTCTGGAAAATCTCTGCGGTTTTCAAAATACGCTCCATATCGCTGATGCCAGCGCGGGACGGCTCCGCCACAATGAGAACCAAATCCACCCCAGTCATGGAGGCGATGACCGGGCACCCAATACCGGGGGAACCATCAATAATCGCCAAATCAGCGGTGGCATTTTTGGTTAAATTTCCCTTGACTTCGGTGACCAATTTCCCCGAATTCCCCCGCCCCATTTTCAGCTTGGCGGTGGAGAAGACACTGTCACCACAATAGAAGGTGGTATGGCCTGACAAGTCCGGTTCCAGGACAACCGCTCCAATGGGGCAGACATATTGACAGACGCCACACCCCTCACAAGCGAATAAATCCACTTGATATTTGCTATTTTCCTGGCGAATTGCGTTGAATTTACAATGTTCTACACAGATTCCGCAACCGGTACAAGTATCGGCTTGGATGGTTGCCTTTTCCGACCCGAAGTAGTCCCCCAGAGTGGGTGACCCGGATTGTTGGCCTAAAATGTGTAGGTTTGGAGCGTCCACATCGCAGTCGGCAAAGGCCTTGGCCTGGGCAAAGTGGATGAACGCACCGGCAGTGGTGGTCTTTCCAGTGCCACCCTTTCCACTTAAAATCAGCAGTTTTTTCACGGCGCCACCTCCCGGGAAATATCCGACAACAGTTGCCGAAATGATTGAGCAATCACCCCATCTTCCTCCACGGCAATCTTCCCCTCCGCCCCGCTTTTTGCCAGGTCAGGTCGGTAGGCAAAGCGAGCCAAAATGGAAAGGCCATTGTCGGCGCAGTAGTCCACCAAAGGTGGGTAAGGCCCATCCTCCTTGTTGATGACCATGCCAAATGGCTTGCCCATAAGGGCGACCAACTGGTGTACCATCTGGAAGTTGTGAAATCCGAAGGCCGTGGGCTCCACCACAAGCAGGCAGTAGTCTGCCTGGGCGACGCTCTCCATGACGGAGCAGCTGCTCCCGGGCGGGCAATCGATGACGGTCAACTCCGCCGAACATCCCGCTTCCAAGGAGGCATGAATCACCGGCACCGCCGAGGCCTCCCCCAAATTCAGTCGCCCGGTGACCACGGTGACACCGTCATGGATTCCCGTTTCCACCACCCCGACTGGTCGTGTCCCCATGGAAACCGCCCCATTTGGACATACCAACTGGCACCCGCCACAGCCGTGGCACACATCCTTGAACACCATGGGGGCTTTCCCCACATAGGCCAAGGCGTGAAACTTGCAAAACTGAACACAAGCACGGCAGTTTTGGCATAAATCCTTCTGAAAAAGTGGGTAGATTGCGGTAACTTCCTGAATTTTCACGTTTTCAGGTTTGAAAAACAGGTGACCGTTTGGTTCCTCCACATCGCAGTCTATATAGGTTGCCGCAGGCGTGCAAGATGCCAAGTTTACGGACACAAATGTTTTACCAGTGCCACCTTTTCCGCTTAAAATGGCTAGTTTCATTGAGAATTGTGGAAACCTGCGTGAAAATGGGTCAGGGGCGCAAGTTTCTCCTCCTGTACCAGTTTCAGGTTGGTGGCCACATCTGTCCCCTCCCCTTTGAAGATGCGCATCTGGGCAGCGGTGAACACATCGGCGGCATTTTGACCACAGCGAACGGTGATTAAAGCGTCGGCGCCGTTGTCCACAATAAACTGGGCGCACTGGATCCCCGCCCCACCGTGGGCGCTGGCGGCCGGATTTTCCAAGGTGGTGGACTGGTCGGTCTCTGTGTTGTAAAACAGCATAAACGGTGCGCGTCCCAATGTGATGCAAATCTTTTGGTCATCATCCAGTGGAATGGCAACAATCATAATCATTCCTCCTCCCTCCCAAACCGGGAGTGATCAAGTTTCAAAGGCAACCCCGCGGTTGCGTACCTTCATTATACGCCTTTCACAGCGGATGTCAACTATATTCCCTAATTTTTTTAGTTCGATTGTAGCAGGAGTACCATACTGGCTAGTAAATTCGGAAATTCTTTGGTGGAAGTTGCACATATTTGGGGGTTATTTTTGGTGGTTATTCCGTAAATGGGTTTTGCCCATTGACAAAGGGGGGAAGCTGTGGTATTCTTGATTTATCAATAAGTTAAACGTTCTATTTATTCCCGCTGGGTTACTATTTTAGGAGGAATTTTTTATGTTAAAAGGCATCCCCCAAATCATCTCTCCCGAACTGTTGAAGGCACTGTGCGAAATGGGTCACACCGAGACGCTTTGCATCGGTGACGGCAACTTCCCCGGTCACAAATATGGCAAAAAAGTCATCCGTTTGGACGGTCATGGTGTTCCTGAAATTCTGGAAGCCATCCTCCAACTGTTCCCACTGGATAAATACGTGGACTGCCCTGTCACGCTGATGGAAGTGGTCAAGGGCGACACCGTGGAAACCCCAATCTGGGACACCTACAAAGAAATTGTGGGCAAACACGACGACCGTGGCGACGCCTGCGTCCAGTGCATCGACAAATGGGATTTCTATGACGAAACAAAAGAGGCCAGTTTGGTCATCATGACCAGTGAAAAAGCCCTTTATGCCAACATTATCCTCAAGAAAGGCGTTGTGGTGGACTAATGTACTTACTCGGTATCGACATCGGCACCAGTGCTTGTAAAGTCGCCATTTTCGACTTGGAAGGCAAGGTCATCGCCACCGCCAACGGCGACTATCCGGTCTATTACCCCCAAGCCGGTTGGGTGGAACAAAACCCAGAGGAATGGTGGTCTGCTGTGGCCTCCGCCACCCAGGCGGTCATCGCAAAAAGTGGCATCAACCCCGGCGACATCGCCGGTGTGGGCATTGACGGTCAAAGCTGGTCCGCCATCGCCCTGGACAAGCACGGCAAAGTCCTGACCAACAACCCCATTTGGATGGACAACCGCTCTGAAAAAATCTGCGCCGAAGTCAACGCAAAGTTGGGTGCGGACAACATTTTCAACCTGTCCGGCAACTCCCTCCAAGCACCCTATACCACCGGTAAAATTCTGTGGTATCAAGAACATATGCCAGAGGTTTATAGCCAAATTGCCACTGTTTTGCAGTCAAATAGCTACATTGCCTACTGTTTGACCGGTAGCCTCAGCCAAGAGGTTTCCCAGGGCTATGGCCTCCACTGCTTCAATATGCGCACCATGCAGTGGGACGATGTCATGTGCAAAGAACTGGGCATCCCCCGCAGTTTCCTGCCTGAAATTTGCAAGTGTCATGATGTGGTTGGCAAGGTCACAAAGGCCGCGTCTGTGGCAACCGGAATCCCCGAGGGCACCCCTGTGGTGGCTGGCGGTTTGGATGCCGCCTGCGGTACTTTGGGTGTCGGTGTCATCGCCGACGGTCAAACCCAGGAGCAAGGCGGTCAAGCCGGCGGCATGAGCATTTACACCACTTCCTACAGCGCCGACCCCCGCCTGATTTTGTCCCCACACGTCACCTCCGAAGGTTGGCTCCTGCAAGGTGGCACTGTCGGTGGCGGTGGTGCGCTCCGCTGGTTCGAGCGGGAATTCGGCGCGGCAGAACGAGCCGAAGGGGCACTCTGTGGCGCAAATTCCTTTGAAATGCTGAGCAAATCCGCAGAAAGCATTTCCGCGGGCAGTGAAGGCGTGGTTTTCCTGCCCTATATGTCCGGCGAACGTAGCCCCATCTGGGACACCAACGCAAAAGGCGTGTACTTCGGCCTGGACTTCGCCAAAACCCGGGGTCATATGGCTCGCGCAACCATGGAAGGTGTGGCCTACTCCCTGCGCCACAACATTGAAGTGGCAGAGGCCGCCGGCAGTGCCGTTGGCACCCTCCGCGCCATGGGCGGTGCGGCAAACTCCCAGGTTTGGACACAGCTGAAAGCGGACATCACCCAAAAACCCATCGAAGTTCCCGCCTCCGACACCGCCAGCACCCTGGGCGCAGCCCTCTTGGCAGGCGTAGGCGTTGGGGCATACAAAAACTTTGAGGAAGCCACCGCAAAAACCGTGGCAGTCAAGCGCTATCACCAGCCAAACCCTGCCAACAAAGCCATCTACGACGAAGGCTACGACACCTACCTGAAACTCTACGAAAACCTGAAAGATTTAATGCACAAATGATCTTTTGAATGAATAATGAATAATGAATAATTAAGAACGGCTCTACTTTAGATTGTACCTGTTATCACTTGTTCATTTCAAATATTCATTTCAGAAAACAGATATTAAATGGCAAAAACTAGCAAATTACCACATAATCATTAATTATAAAAATTGGAGGATTTTTTAAAATGGAAATTATTGATCAAAGCAAAATCCCTTACAGAACCTTTGCTGACGGCACCAAGATTCCTGGCATTGGTATGGGCACCTTCGGTTCCGACCGTTTCACCGCTGAGGAAATTTCCAACGCTGTGGCTGGGGCCATCAAAGTTGGCTATCGCCTGTTCGACGGCGCCGCTGTCTACGGCAACGAAGACCTGATCGGCGATGTGTATGCCAACGCAATCGCAGAAGGCACCGTCACCCGTGAAGAGCTGTGCATCACCACCAAGGTGTGGAACAATATGCACGGCAAAGGCGATGTGCTCCTGTCCTGCGCCCAATCCCTGAAGGACTTGAAGCTGGACTACATCGACGTCTTCTTCATCCACTGGCCTTTTGCCAACTACCACGCACCCGGTTGCGACGGCGACGCTCGTAACCCCGATTCCAAGCCCTTCTCCGTGGATGCCTTCATGGCAACCTGGCGCCAAGCTGAAAAGCTGGTGGATATGGGTCTGGTCAAGTACATCGGTATGTCCAGCATGACCATTCCAAAATTGGAA